>JAACFD010000187.1 GCA_009937555.1 Chlamydiales bacterium
CGGTTTACTACAATTCGGATGGCTTGAAATGTCTGGGTTGCGGGGTGTTTTTTCCCTGCTCTTGGTACTACGTCCTCAATTAGCTTAGCTAACTCCAAGGAGCCTTCAATAGTCTTGTGCCTTCGATAATCAGCAATTGCTCTAGCAATTATTTTGGACCTTCTATCTTCTCCATATTCCCATATTACCTGGTCAATTCGTTTTTCAGGCCATTTATTCACAATCTCATGCGCGGTTACCCCTCTACTTCGGTCCATGCGCATATCTAGCTTACCTTCTCTCTGAAAGCTAAACCCTCTCTCTGCTTCATCTAATTGCAGGGAAGAGACCCCTAGATCTAGAAGCACTCCATCCAATTTACCTTTAACCCCTTGACTTTCTAAAAAGGCTAGATTATCTAAAAAGCTTGAATGCTGAAACTCTAGTTTTCCTTTGAAATCAGACAAACGTTGACTGGCCATCTGATAGGCTTCTTGGTCTTTATCGCAGGCAAAAAATGTCTTTATTTCGGGGTGTGCATCAAGTATTGATAATGCATGCCCTGCTAATCCAAGTGTACCATCAAAAAAGTACTCAAGGTTCTTAGATTCAAATGAATCCAGTATTTCTTCTAGCAGAACAGCCTGGTGAATTGAGGAATAATCCATAAAAAAAGCCTAATTTTAGAAATAGCTATTAACTATGAGGTAAAATCTTCCGATAATACCCTTGAAGTAGCGGCAAGTATAAAATTTAATTTGAGCATATCTGCTCAAAAAAAGTGGTAAAGGGAAGCATAACACAGCTAAAAATTAAATATTTACCAAAAAAAATACCTTTTTATGTACAATTCTCTCTTGAATTGACCCCGCAATAAGGTTTTTAACCTCTAATTTTAAAAGGTTTACAAATGGAAATTAGCAATTATGATATCACCACCAACCAGCAGTATGTTGGGCAGTTAGATGTCAGCGAGACCACAGGTGTCAATACAGACCACTCTGTAGCAAAGCATGCAGAGACCATGACTCTCGATTCTTCAAATCAGTCAGAGCTAATTAAACTTTTGGGAACTGATAATAAAAATGCCCCTAAAGGAGAGTTTGAGTCGCCTCAAATCCTTAGGGCTG
Source organism: Chlamydiales bacterium (assembly GCA_009937555.1). Taxonomy (GTDB): domain Bacteria; phylum Chlamydiota; class Chlamydiia; order Chlamydiales; family JAACFD01; genus JAACFD01. The sequence continues at coordinate 1,110 of JAACFD010000187.1, forward strand.
CCGTTTTTACTAGAGGATCAGCAGTTGTAAGCACTGGAGATTTAGTTGTTGCTTCTGGAAAAGTTACTCAAACTCAGGTTAGCTCTGAGGAGCAAAAAGCTGAGCAAAGCACGCTTAATAATACTATTGAAGAGTTAGATAGGCTTCAAAGTATGTACTTAACAGCTACAGGAAATATTGCACGCCTAAGACAGGCATAACTAGGGGGCTACAAGTGGAGCAAAAAATTATTGATTGGCAAGAGGTTCTAGGCTGGGGTCCCGACCAGGTAAACGATATGAAATTCTTTGCTTTTTCATACCTAAAGCAAGGAAAGTATGATATTGCACTCAAAATTTTTCTTGGAATTAAAGTCTTAGCCCCTAGCGACAACTATGTCACAAAAACACTGGGATCACTCTACCTTGTTCTCAATCAAGCTGAGACGGCTTTGACATACCTAGAGAAAGCTTTCAAAGAAGAGCCTAAAAACAGCAAAATCCACTTAAACATTGTTCAAGCTCTACTAGACTTAGGTAGAAATGAAGAAGCTCTAGCAGAAGCAAAAAAGTTAACTGCTACAAAGGATAAAGCTATAGCCGGGAAGGCAAAAGCTTTAATTATGGCTTGGGGCTAAGCTGTTAATATTCAAAAGATAATCACAAATACTTTCCACTTCACTTTCCTCAAGTTTATAGAAAAGGGGAAAGGAAAGCTCTCTGGCATAGAACTGCTCCATTTTTGGAAAACCTTCTTCCCAACCTTCTTGCTTTCTTAAAGAGTAAAGCGCCTTATAAAGAGGAATATAGTGAACTTGAGTTAAAATTCCTTTTTCCTTGAGGCTTTTCATTAGTTCAGCTCTACTTATTCCCAGCTCTTCAAAGTCTATTTTTAACGGGCAAAGATGCCAAGAAGAAAGGTTATCATAGATTTCTGGAGGCAAGCTAATGTAAGGACAGTTTTTTAGACGTCTGCGGTATACCTTCATAAGCTGTTGGCGTTTCTTGATAAATGAGTCTAACTTCTGCAACTGTGAGACTCCTAAAGCAGCTTGAAAATCAGTAAAGTTAAAGTTTCCAGAGTAACAGTCGATCTCGTAATACCATGGCTCGTCTTTAGCAAGAACCTCTTTTGAGTCTTTAACCATTCCATTATTTCTATATAACTGAAGCTTTTTACATAAGTCCAAACGATTGGTAGTAATAATTCCACCCTCTCCAGTTGTGATACTTTTAACTGGATGAAAGCTAAACATTGTCATATCACTATGTCTGCAAGAACCTATCATACTCTTATCTAAGTATCTTGCCCCAAGAGCATGAGCAGCATCTTCAATAATTACAGCCTTGTAATTATCAAGAGATTGATTAAAGCGTTCAACATCCACAGGAACGCCTGAGTAGTGAACTAGAGTTACAATAGGTTTTCCTCTAGAAAAAGGTTGCTTAAGCTTAGATTCTAAAATTTCTAAGTCAATATTACCTGTAGCATAATCAATATCTATAAGTTCAGGTTTCACCCCAAAGTTAAGCCCCATGCTAAGTGTTGAAGCAAAAGTATTAGGAGATGTGTATAGAGTGTCATAGACAGATGCGTCTGCAGCAAAGTATGCAGCTGCTAAAGCTGCAGAACCACTAGAAAAAGCTACAGCATATTCCGCTCCTACTAATTCAGCTACTTTTTGCTCAAACTCAACGACCTTCTCCCCTCTAGTTATAATTCCACTATTTAATACTTCAACAATCGATTGAATATCTTCATCATTAATGTACTGGCAAGAGTAGGGTAAAATTTTGTTTTGAGTCATGTACGCCTCATATAAAGTGATTCTTTATTGTTTGGTAAATTCTTAGCTTCTAATGGGTCAAACATAACAAATATAGCTGCTTATTGGAAAATAAAATCTTGAAAAATAACAGCCGTTTCAAGATAAAGCTGTCCATAATATTTAGAAAAATTAAGACTCACATAAGCCCCTTCTCCGGTTCTATATGAATAAGCAAGCATTAGATAAGTACTTTGTATTAGCTAAAAAAATCAACTTCCTACAAGATCCTAAGGACGAAAAGCTTAAAAAAATTTCAGAAGCTATCGAAGAGCTTAGGTCCTCAAGTAGTAATGAAAGCCATTATCACTTTTTTACAGCAGAACAAGCTCTTATTAACCAGGACTTTAAAAAATCACTAAAGCACTACTTAATGTCTAAAGAAGTTCCTAATATCCACTTCTTTTGCCACAGATGTAATGCTTTGATTTATAAAGAGCTAAAGAAATATAAGGAAAGTCTAAGTTCTCTGAAGAAGGCGCTTTCTTATTTTTCAGATGATAAAACTACCCTGCAACTAATTGCATCTCTCAAAAAAGAACTAAACAAAGCAGAACAAAATCAAGATCAGAAAATAGTATCCTTGCACACTGACAAAAGCACCCCTGAAACCTCTCAAGATAAAGATCTTATATCACTAGTATCTCTAAAAGAAGTCGACTTTATTAAAAAGTTTCAAGATAGCCGGCCAGCTTATCAAGAGCAAGAGGAGCAACCGGCGCAGTTATTTCTAAATAGTGACGAAGTTGAAGACTTAGACTCTATGTTTCACGAAGAACCATCTTATAATTTTGAGGATACTAGTGAGTTTAACAGCAGTTATAACTTTGACTTCACCTATGACGAAGAAAACTCAGAGATAGATTACGAAAATGATAACGAAATTTCCTCACCTGCTTGGGAAAACGAAAATGACTTCCTCTCCTCTACAGAGAATAACAAATCAGAGGAGGAAGCTTATCTAAGAGAACTTGACTTTTCTGTGACTGATGAAAGGGAAAGTCTAGACAGCCCTTGGAGTACTTCTTTTATATCTGGGCAGGTTCCTTTTAAAGCTTCTACTGATTCAACTATCACAAATTTCTCTGACGATGCGCTAAATTCTTCGTATGTGAAGAGCAGCTTTCTTAAGTACCAAGAGCAACAAAGAAAGACATGGGAACAGTACTATCAGTTACACCAATCGCAGAAGACCAGCTTACTTATGCTTGCAGATCATGAAACAAAGGAGAGCCATAAGCCCGTAGATACACCGGGTACTTTCCTAGACCAAGCAAACATGTCTCATCATCAGCATGAAGGGATTTTTATCAAATGGCATGGCAGAGGGATTGTGATTAACCCCTCTACAGGCTTTCTGAAAAAATTACATAGTGAATCTCTAGGCATTTTTGATTTTAATTATATTATCTGCACAAAAAATAATTCTCTCATAGTAAAAGAGATAGAAGAAATACTAACATTTAAAGATA
>JAACFD010000018.1 GCA_009937555.1 Chlamydiales bacterium
GCCTAAGCCGGGGGCTCCTTCTAAGAGTTCCAGCTTAAATCCATTGACTTTCAAGCTTTCTGGGTCGCTAAGCTCCCACTGCTTTTCTGTTGGTAAAATGAGGGTTTCATATTCCTCAAGGACCTCTCCTGTTTTTAAGTGCCTGATTATGAATGCTAACTCAATTGGGGTGTGTTGCCTTGGATCTAACCCATTTGTCTCTAGGTCTAAAAAAATACCTTTCATAGCTCAAAATTCCAATTATCTTTAATTTCTATAGTGAATTGATTTTAAATAGAGAGATATTTAAAAGGAAGTAGTGCTCCGATTTTTTACTTTCATTCTAGTCTTAAAAGTAAAGTAAGAGTAAAATGCTATTAAAAAAAGTTGATTTATGTCTTCGAGATTAATTAAAAAGCTTTATACTTTTTTCAAATATCCCTGTCTACTGCCTCAAGAAGTAGGGCAGGCGCTGGGCTTAGCAGAACTTTCCTTTGAATCTTTTGCTTCCTTTTTATCTCACCTTGAAAAACAATCGTATAGCAATATTCGTCTTAAAAAATTTATGCCAAGGGAAAGAGCTGAAGCTTTATTTAATAGTGCTCCTAAAAGAGAGACCTTTCGTAGTGAATCACTGTTTTCTTTTCAGTTTTCAAACTCTTGGTTAGGGATATGCCTAAAGTTTGATGATAACAATTTGCTAAGGCGTGCTTACTTGATGCATGAGAGACTACCTAAAGGCCAGCTAGAGTTGACGATTGAAAGCTTAGCTAAAAGTCGTGGAAAGATAAACTCTACAGTGGGAAGCGTTTAATCAAGCTATTCTTGCAAATCATCCCCACATGTTCTTCTTCTTTTTTAGGCATGAAAAAGCTATCAAAGATATAAATGCTAACTTGAGGGTAGAGTGTCTGATTTACTTCCAATAGCGCCTTTTGACACTTATCAACGTCTACTTTTAACTTTTCTTTCTCTTTTGAATCTCTTTCTAAATCCTTTTGTAGAACTTCTAATTTTGCCGTGTTCTCTTCTAATTGAGTATTTTGCACATCGTTAAGTTGTCCGTTTTGTTGTAGTATCTTTAACATAGAGATGACTTTTCTTGTCTCTTTAATCAAATCTTCTGTTTCCATAATTCGCTGAGTAAGTATACGGATCTTACTCTTTAATTCTGTAACATCACCAACATGGACTTCAGTTGCAACCCAACTTTCAGATCCAACTGTGTTGACCTTAAGGGTTCGGTTTGCAAATACAGTACCGCCTACAATAACCCCAGGAGTGCCCAGTACTTCGATATTTTCCTCAGCTTTCAAATAGGAGTTGAATACTTGTTTTTCTATAACAATATTTTTAGCATAGATTTTTGCATTAGAAGCTATTGAACCTGTAAATGTTTCAGCGGCTTTAATATAGCCTTCATTTTGGTGGACGATAGTACCTTTGATATTTACATTTCCTTGAGTGCTCTCAACATAGGCATCTTCGACATCACCTTGTATTTCAATATCACCTTCTGCTGTAACAGAGAATTTTGGCTTAACACTGCCAGAAATGATCACTTTTCCAACAAAACCATTAATGTTACCTTGGCTAAAGTCAACATTACCGTTAACAATATAGACTGATTCCACGTCAATAAACAGAGTTTCCTCATCCCATACAATATGTCCTTCAGCTTTTGCATATACTTCAGATCCATTTTCTGAGATATAAACTCCGTTACCCAGCTTTAAGGGGCAGGCACTTTCGAGGTTCTTTTTCTTAAGAGCAGTTCCTGAAACAGTATAACCATCTTTTCCCGGGATAATATCTCCAATCCGGACAAGTAACTGGTTTTTTTCAGCAATACTGATATCTTTCACATTACGCACATCTACTGTAAGAGCTTCCATAAGGCGGGTGGCATCTTCCTCATCTTTGTTTCTAAAGAAAAATTCAATAGATGCGGGCCTATCATCAGAAGGTTTACAACCTCTTGCAATTTCAAAGTATTCGCTTTCTTTACTTTTGAGGATTTCTTGGATATTTTTTCTTATCACTCCTTTAATACAGTGATGCTTTTTCAATACCCTAAAGATATCCTCCTCTTTTACATCTTGTTTGTTAAAAAAGATGATCGCTTCAGCTTTTAGCTCATCTTCAGAAAATTGCAGGTGTATAGTAGCTCCTGAATCTGTTAGTGGCTCTGTGGGAATTTTTTTGATGGTAACAAAATTATGTTGAGCTTCAGGGTTCCATACAATTTGTTGTAACCCCTCAGGGTCACAGTCTCTAATGCTTCTCTTATTGAGATAATCAAGTAAAAACTCTTCTCTTTCAACTTCAGAGGGGAGACGTTTAGGGTCATAGAAAGATGCCGCAACCTGAATACTAATTGTTTCATCTTCTATCTTTATCTTAAACTCTTCTGCTAGACTTTTTTTAAACTTCTTTAAAAGAGATTTCTGTGATTCTTCGTCATTATATACAAAGCAGACAATAGCTTCATTGTGTTGTATGATACCGTGGTACTCCCTTTGTAGGATACGTATCATCACCCTATTTTTATTTAGGCCTATCTTCTGCAGTGTGTTTTTTATGACAAAATCAACACTTTCACCTTTTACAGTAAGCTTTTTCATTTCAGTCATAGCTGATTACCATTCCTGTTAGTTAGTGGCAGCCTGTGCAGCGCTTTGTTTGATTTTATTTAAGGCGCAGCCTGCTTTAAACCATTCAATTTGATTTTGGTTAAAAGTATGCTTAACTTCAAAAGTCTCTTCTGAGCCATCTTTATGGTGCAGGCAGACCGTAAGGTTGTTTCCTGGGGTAAAGTCTTTCAGACCTCTAATGCTTATCCGGTCATCCTCAAGAATTTTCTCATAGTCAGTGGCCTTATTAAATGTTAGAGCTAAAATACCTTGTTTTTTTAAGTTTGTCTCATGAATACGAGCAAAGCTTCTGACTAAAACAGCACGGCAGCCTAAGTACCTTGGTTCCATGGCAGCATGCTCCCTAGAAGAGCCTTCACCATAGTTCTCGTCTCCAATAGCTATCCAAGAGTGCCCAGCAGCTTTATAGGAACGAGCAATCCCAGAATAGCTCTCAATATTTCCATTTAACTGGTTCAAGCCATGGCCAACCTCATCCCTAAATTTATTAACAGCTCCTATAAACATATTGTCTGAAATCTTATCTAGATGGCCTCTAAAGCGTAGCCATTTGCCTGCTGGTGATATATGGTCAGTGGTACACTTCCCTTCAACTTTTACAAGGACAAACATTTGTTCAATATCGTTGCCATCCCATGGGGCAAAATCAGGTAGCAACTGAAGGCGTTCGCTTGTTTCATCAACTCTTATGTTGGAAGATGAGCTAACGCTATTTGGGGCAATAAATCCCGAGTCAGCTTCTGCAAAGCCATTGTTAGGTAGCATTTTCCCTGAAGGAGCTTCTAGTTTAAAGTCACTCCCGTCTGCAGCTTTTAAAGTATCTGTAAGTGGGTTAAAAGACATAGAGCCACTTAAAGCCATAGCAATAACAGTTTCAGGGCTTGCTACAAATGAATGGGTTCCTGGGTTTGCATCATTTCTACCGCTAAAATTTCGGTTAAATGAAGTAATGATCGAATTCTTTTCGCCGTGTTCAATATCATGTCGCTTCCACTGGCCAATACAAGGACCACAAGCATTTGCCAGTACTGTAGCACCAATGCTTTCTAGCAATTCAAGATGCCCTTCTTTTTCCATGGTTGCTCGGATTAACTCTGAGCCAGGGGTAATATTCAGAGGGCACTTAGCTTTAATTCCTTTTTCTTTAGCCTGTCTTGCAATGCTACAGACTCTTTCGATATCTTCATAGCTAGAGTTTGTGCAAGAGCCAATTAAGCAAACGCTAACTTTCTCAGGATAATCATTATCTTTTACCCCTTGAGAGAGCTGAGAAATTGACCAAGCTTTATCTGGAGTGTAAGGTCCATTCACATATGGCTCTAAAGAGTTTAAGTCTATTTCAATAACTTGATCATAAAATTCTTCAGGGCTAGCTTCAACTTCAGGGTCAGCCTGTAGATTAGCTTGATTTTCATTAGCTAGCTTGGCTATTTCATCTCTTTCAGTGGTTTTTAAGTAAGCCTCCATGTGCTCATCATATGGAAAAATGGAACATGTAGCTCCAATCTCAGCGCCCATATTACAGGCAGAAGCTTTTCCCGTGCATGAGACACTACGTGTTCCGGGGCCAAAGTATTCTACTATGGCTCCTGTTCCTCCTTTCACAGTTAGGATACCAGCCAGTTTAAGAATAATATCCTTTGCTGATGCCCAGCCTGAAAGCTGGCCTGTAAGCTTAACGCCAATTACTTTAGGAGCTTTAAGTTCCCAAGGGATATCTACCATTGCATCTACAGCATCAGCACCACCAACACCTATAGCAATCATGGCAAGGCCACCTGCGTTTGGAGTGTGGGAGTCGGTACCTAGCATCATACCTCCAGGGAAAGCATAATTTTCTAGGACAACTTGATGGATAATTCCTGCTCCAGGGGGCCAAAAACCTAGCCCATATTTAACACTTACATCCTCTAGAAACTGATAGACCTCTTTGCCTTCGTTTTTAGCAGCTTTTAAGTCTTGTTTCGCTCCAGACTCAGCTAAAATTAGGTGGTCACAGTGAACAGTAGATGGGATTGCAGCTGTTTCTCTACCAGCGTTAATAAATTGGAGTAGAGCCATTTGGGCGGTAGCGTCTTGCATAGCCACTCTATCAGGTGAAAAGTCTAAATAACTTTCTCCACGTGAGATTTTGTCCTTGGGTAGAGAGTGTAGGTGGGAGTAAAGTATTTTTTCGGTTAAAGTAAGAGGACGCTTAAAGATTTCTCTTAGCTTCTGAATTTTAGAATTTTGCGAGGCATAAACAGCCCGTATCATATCTAGGTCAAAAACCATCATTTACTCCTACAGTAACAGCTATTGATATTCCTCTTTATAAGGAGTTAAAGTTTATTTTGAAATGACTAATTATAAAAAAAAATACAAGAGAAAAAAGAGGGGTTTTTAGTAGTAAAGTGCTTAAATAAAAAGAATTATTTGTCTATACTACGCTATTTAGCGTAAATGTGAAAGCGAGGTAATACGTGCTGCCTAAACAAAAGCTCCGAGAAATTATGTTCCAACTACTTTTCGGGAGATCATTCAATGATGAGCCTTATGAACTTCAGATCAATATGGTCATGAAAGAGTTGAAGGTATCTAGAAAAAGCGTCTATCTAGCCATGGAAAAGTTAGAGCTTCTCGAGCAGCATCTTGAAGAGATTGATCAACTTATTCATGATGCTTCTAAGACCTATGAATTTGATCGTATACAGCAAACAGAAAAAAATGTACTAAGAATTGGTATTTATGAAATGCTGCACGACGAAGCTATACCAGAAAAGGTAGCTATCTCAGAAGCTATGCGCCTTTGCCAGAAATTTAGTACTAAGGAATCAGCAAAATTTGTAAATGCATTGCTAGATAAGATCCTAAAAGATAGCCAAACAGGTTAAGATTAGCTAGCTATAGTTGGGGTTATGTTAAAAAAAAGAAGCGAGTTATCTGTTCAGCAAGGTGTAAGCCTTAAAAAATACTCTACATTTCAAGTAGGGGGACAGGCGGACTATTTTCTTATAGCTAAGGATCAAGAATCCATACAAGATGGCATTTTATGGGCTAAAGAAAGGCAAATGCCCTACCTTATCATAGGGAAAGGGTCAAACAGTCTGTTTGCAGATGAGGGCTTTAGAGGCCTTATTATCTTAAATAAAATAGACTATATTTTTCATGAAGGCCCCTTATTCAAAGTAGGTGCAGGCTACTCTTTTTCCCGTTTGGGCAGCGTTACTTCAAAGAAAGGTTATGAAGGTCTAGAGTTTGCCTGTGGTATACCCGCTTCTGTTGGCGGAGCAATTTATATGAATGCAGGTGCAAATGGTAGCGAGACTTTTGACTGCTTGCACAAAGTAAGTTTTATTGATGCAAAGGCTAAGATTACTGAGTTTGAAGCAAAAGATCTTCAAAGAGCTTATCGTTACTCCATTTTTCAAGAAATGCAGGGGGCTATTATCGGAGCTTCTTTCTTATTAAAGGAAAATGATACTTCAAGACAAAAGCAACTAAATATTATTGAATACAGAAAAAATACGCAGCCACTTAAAGAGTGTTCAGCAGGATGCATCTTTAAAAATCCAGAGGGAAGTAAAAGTGCAGGGCAGCTTATTGAAGAAGCTGGAATGAAGGGAAAGCTCTGCGGAGATGCTCAAGTTTCTTCAGTACATGCAAACTTTATTATCAATAAAGGGCAGGCAAGTGCTGAAGATATTCGTTCTCTTGCAGAACAAACTAAACAGCAGGTTTTTGACACACATGGTGTTAGTTTGGAAAGTGAGGTATATTTTATTGATCAATGGGGCAAGAAAGTAAAGGTTTGCAAGATATGAAAGATTGTTTTAAAGCTGACTTACACTGCCACACCAGCTGTTCTGATGGAAGTGTTTCTCCAGAAAAGCTCCTTATGTTAGCGAAAGAAAAAGGCCTGCAAGGTCTATCAATAACTGACCACGATACAGTAGCAGCTTATGGCCGTATTAAAGAGCTATCTAAGCAGATAGACTTAGAGTTGATTACCGGTATTGAATTTTCAGCTTTTCACTATGGAAAATCCGTTCACATTCTGGCCTATGGCTTTCACCCTGAGGATCCCTATATTGCTCGTTTATGCCAAAGGCATGAGAAAAGACGAAAAGATCGGATTGAGCAAATGGTAGGCAAGCTTAACCGTTTAGGTATAGATCTTTCTGTAGAGCAACTAGTTGAGAGTGCAGGTAGTGATGTAGCTTCAATTGGTAGGCCGCATATAGCAAATGCCTTAATCAAGAAAAGCAAGGCAAGTTCTGTTAAAGATGCTTTCCAAAAGTATCTAGGTCACGGGAAAAAAGCTTTTGTCCCAGGGGAGCAAATTAGTGTAATCGATACTCTACAGACTATTCGGCAAGCTAATGCAGTAGCTATCATTGCACACCCCCATCTGATCCCAGATAAGCAATTATTCAAGGAAATGCTAAGCTTAGATTTTGATGGTTTAGAGGGATATTATGCTAATATGCCCAGAAGTAGAGAGGCTAATTTTATTAATATTGCAAAAGAACGTAACTGGTTGATTACAGGTGGCTCTGACTTTCATGGAGCTAACAAGCCTGAAATAGATCTAGGTGCATCTTATGTAGGGAAGGAAGATTTTGAGCGTTTGCAAGCAAGAATATCTAAGTTATCAGCAATGTCTTGATATACTCAATAAGCTTCATGGTGAAGCCAGTCCATTTTTAAGATTAGATAACATTCAAAAATTATTGAAGTATCTGGGTGACCCTCACAAAAACTTTTTAGTTATTCACGTTGCAGGCACTAATGGTAAAGGCTCTGTGTCGAGTAAAATAGCAAAAGCTCTTTCAGTTTCTGGCTATAAAGTTGGTAGCTTTATTTCTCCTCACATTGAGTCCTTTTGCGAGAGGGTTAATATTGATCTAAAGCCAATATCAGAAGAAGACTTTTCTAGAACATTTACGCATGTATATGAGACTATGTGTAAGCATCAAGTGGAAGCTTCTTTTTTTGAGATTATCTTTGCTATCGCTTGTGTATTTTTTTCAGAGCAAAATGTTAGTTTTGCATCCATTGAAGTAGGTTTAGGAGGACGTTTGGATGCAACAAACCTGGTCAGTTCAGAGCTATGTGTTATTACTAATGTAAGCCTAGATCACCAGCATATACTAGGAGATACTGTTGAAGAAATAGCAAGAGAAAAAGCGGGGATTATTAAAGAGTCTGTGCCTCTTATCACTAGTAATAAACTTCCTTTAGACTTAATTAGAAATATAGCTAATGAGAAGCAAGCTTCTATAACTGTAGTAGATGTGGATAACTTATCATTTGTTGAAGCTAATAACGCTTTAGCGAAGGCTGCACTTGATAAGCTAGCGGAAAAACACACAATTAAAGATGAAGCTTATGAAGCTATTAACTTGTTTTCATTGCCTTGTAGAGCTGAGCTTATCCAAGGAGTTTCACAAAAAACTCAGTTAAAAGCTATTATTTTAGATGTAGGTCACAATGTGGATGGGCTCAATTCTTTAACTAACATTTTGAAGTCAAAGTTTCCTCATGACAAACTGTATTTTATAGGAGCATTTTCTCAGACAAAAGATGTGAAACAGATGAGTGAAATCTTAAAGGATAATTTTCAACATATTTACTTACTTGATTATAAGCATCCAAGGTTAATACCTGCAGTAGAAGTTGCAAGGCTTTTTCCTGAAAACCAGTCTTCTATTGTTGATTCAAGTGATATTCCGACTATTCTTGGAAGCAAAGCTTTATCTAAAGGTATACTTGCCGTTAGTGGAAGCTTCTTTTTTCAAGCTTGCTTTAGAAAAGAGTTAAATCAATAACTCTCTAACTAAAGTATATTAAAATAGTTTTTCTTGCTTTTATATAAAGCTAGCTCTTAAAATAACTGCCTTAAGCATTGATCTTTCGGGGTATTAGCTCAGTTGGTTAGAGCGCCACGTTGACATCGTGGAGGTCAGCTGTTCGAGTCAGCTATATCCCATTATTGTTTTTCCCTTCATCAGGTATGTCTAAACCTTTAAATCAACATCACAATCACTACACAGCCCTTCACTTATTAGCTGCAGCAGTCATGGGTATATGGCCTAAAACAGAACTTGTTTCAGGTTATTTTCATGGGAATGAATTCTTCTATGATTTTATGTTCACTAAAGTTCCTGAAGCTGGTGAGATAAAGGTAATAGAAGAGAAAATGTGGGACCTGTGCAGACAAGATACGGAAATATCCTATCCAGAAATGATGAGAGAAAATGCAGCAGACTTGTTTAATCATAGGAAACAAGTAAGCAAAGCTAGAGAAATTCTCCAAGATGATTACAATGTCGTTCAACTTATTAGGATAGGTGACTACACGGACAAGTGCTATTTTCAGGGAGCTTTTTCAGCAAAAGACTGCGCTTTTTTTAAGTTGACTAACCTTGAAAATTTTGAGTCTAGCAACCCTGACTCAGGAACCCGCACTATTACGAGAATTAAAGGTATAGCCTGTGCCGATAAGAAAAAATTTAAAAAAGCTGTTAAAGGCGAAGATCTACTTAAAAAGTGTCACTACTTAAAGCTTGGACAGCAGCAGTCTTTATTTATCCCCTCGGGTAATAACTCTTCTAGCTTGCTCTGGACTGAAAAAGGACAGAGCATAAAAAAAAGAATTAACGGTTTTTTTGAAGCCTTTTTTACACAAAACTCTTTTAAAGAAGTTGCTACACCCCAGGAGGATGGACAAAAGGATTCAGAAGCTCTAACAGATCTTTTACTTAACCACGAAAAGCTTACTAAAAATAGGCCTGGGCAAGAAGGGGTAAAAGTTTTTGAAGTATTTAACTCTTATCATGAAAGCAACTATTTACAACTGGGTGCGTCAACTTTAGTGGCTAGCTCCCCCTTTTCTAATAAAGAAGCAGAGGGTTATCTCAAGGAAATTCTTTCATTTGTTAGTTGTTTTGAGCAGGCGTTTTGCTTAAAGCTCCAGCTGTGTCTAGAGGGGACTACTTCTACTCCAGGCTTTTCTCAGTGGAAGGCTCTGCTTGAGTCCTCAGAAAAAGAATTTCTAGCTTACGAGGCTGACTCGCTTTCAGTAAAACTGCTAATAGAAGATAGGATGGCTAGAGAGCACCAGATTCTTCACTGCTTTTTTGATAAAAGAAGCCGACGATTTTGTTGGAGTTTCAGAATTTCTACTGAAGAGCTAGTGGCCCTAATGTTAGAGGAACTAGCAGGGGAATGGCCCCTTTGGCTTTCTCCGGAAATATTTAGGCTATTGCCTATCTCTGAAAAACAACACAGCTATGCTGCAAAGTTAAAGGACTGTTTAGAGGCTAAAGGCCTACAGATTGGACTGGATTTATCAATAGACTCTTTAAAAAGTAGGTTAAAAAATAGCTTTTTAGATAAAGTACCCTTCTCTTTAGTTATTGGAGATGAAGAAATAGAAAAAGGCTCATTCTGTATAAGGTCTATGAAAGGAAAAGATATAGAAATAAACCATTTAGATGAATTAGTTACTTTTGCAAAGAAAAATCTTGAAGCAAAGGTTTTTTTATCTGAAAATTTACTTTTAAAGCCAGATAATGCAGAATAAGTCTTTTGACACAAAGTCATTAGCATGATTGTATATTGTTAATTATGTAACAGGAGCAAACTTTTATTTTGAGAATGAATAAAGATATCAGAGCCTCTAGCGTGCGTCTAATTGATGCAGAAGGGGAACAGGTTGGGATCGTTTCGATCCAAGAGGCAAGAGAAAGAGCACAAGCAGCTGGTCTAGATCTTATTGAGGTAGTACCTAATGCCACACCACCTGTCTGTAAAATTATAGATTACGGTAAATTTCGCTATAACCAGACGAAAAAAGAAAAAGAAAATAAGAAAGCCCAGCACCAGATCAAAGTAAAAGAAGTAAAAGTTAAGCCAAATATTGACCAACATGACTTCATGACTAAGGTTAAACATGCAAAAACTTTTTTAGAAAAAGGCAACAAAGTCAAAGTTTCGTGTATGTTTAGAGGTAGGGAGATGGCCCACCAAGATGTTGGATACGAAGTGGTTAAAAGATTTATTCAAGAGGTTGAAGAGTGGGGTACCCCAGACGCACCTCTTAAGTTAATGGGCAGATTTCTAAGTGTAGTCTTAGCCCCTGTAAGTAAAAAGGTGAAAACTGCGAAAACTAAAATTACGCAGAGCCCTAAGGATTAAATTTGTGAACAATTCACCAGTTGTGCTATATTAGAGAGCAAATTGACCTATTTTGGGGTTAATTTAGCTTTTTCTTAAAAGAAATTTTATGACAACTGATAAAAGGTCAAGGAGTTAGCTGTGCCTAAAATGAAAACTAACAAAGCTGTAAAATCAAGGTTCAAAGTGACAGGAACTGGTAAGCTAAAACGCAGTCGTCCTGGCAAGCGTCATATTTTGACCAAAAAGACTCCTAAAAGAAAAAGACAGCTTCGAACAGATGCTTTAGTAGATAAAGCTCAGTTAAAAACTTATAAACGTATGATGTGTGCTTAAACTTCACGGAGTGATAAATGGTTAGAGTAAGAAACGTTGTAGCTTCTCGAAAAAGAAAAAAGAGAATCAGGAAGTTAGCCAAAGGATTTTACGGAGATAGAAAAAATCACCTTCGCTTAACCAGCGAAGCTGTAATGAGAGCATTAGCTTTCAATTATCGTCACCGTAAGCATAATAAGCGTAATTTTCGTCGTCTTTGGATTACGAGAATTGGAATTGCCGCAAAAATTAATGGTATTTCATATAGCCAACTTATGCATGGGCTAAAAGAAATGAAGAGTGAACTAAACCGAAAAGTATTAGCTGATATGGCTGTTAAAGATGCTTTTGGGTTTGCTTCTCTAGCTAAAGCTGCAAAAGCAGTTCTAGCCGCTCGGGCAGCAGCTTAAAAAGCCGCTACTTAAGTTCTTCATAAATAAAGAAGCTATGAAACCCGAGCAATCATTGCTCGGGTTTTTTTATTGGGATATCTAAGAAAAAGAGGCTAGTTGTGCAGCAGAAAATCCAAGAAGTCGCGAAACAGGCAGAACAAGAACTTTCTCACATTCAAAATTCTAAAGAGTGTGAACAGCTTATGGTTAAGTACCTTGGTAAGAAGGGAATCATAACTGATCTAATGAAAATGCTAAAAGATGTAGAGGGAAGTCAAAAACCTCAGTTAGGTAAAGCTATCAATGATCTTAAGCAGTCTTTTCAAAGCAAAAGTCAGGTAATTTATCAGAATTTTCTAGATGAAGATAAAAAAGGGCAGATGCAGAAAGAACGTCTAGACATTAGTCAACCTGGTCGCAGAAAGAAAGCAGGTCATCGACATTTAATTTCACAGATGATGGAGCAAATACTAGAAGTATGGCATTCATTAGGCTTTACTGTACAGTATGCTCCTGATGTTGAGAGTGATTACTATAATTTCCAGTTCCTTAATTTTGCTGAGAATCACCCTGCAAAGGATATGCAGGATACATTTTACGTTACTGAAAATGAGCTTCTAAGAACGCATAACTCAACAATACAAGGCCGCATCATGTCCAAGGAAAAACCGCCAATACGTGTGGTTAGTCCTGGAAAATGCTATCGCAATGAGACAATAACTGTTCGCTCACATGTCTTATTCCACCAGGTAGATGCTGTATACATAGATAAGGGAGTTACTTTCTCAGACTTACTGAGTACACTAGAGCAGTTTTGTAAAAAGCTGTTGGGTAAAGAAGTAAAAACACGCTTTAGAGCTAGTTACTTTCCTTTTGTTGAGCCTGGCTTAGAAATTGATGTAAGCTGCTTGATTTGTAAAGGTAGTGGGTGTAATATTTGTAAGCATTCTGGTTGGTTAGAAATTGCTGGTGCAGGGATGGTTCACCCAGAAGTTATCAAGAATGCTAACCTTGATCCTGAAGAGTATACAGGCTTTGCACTAGGTATGGGTGTAGAGCGATTAGTCTTAGTAAGACATGGAATTGAAGACATACGCATGCTTCTCGAAAATGATGTGCGTTTCTTAGAACAATTCTGATTGAGAAAATTACTTGATTATTTAGTATCAAGTAGGTTATAAATTTAGCTTCATCTTTTGGAAGAGTGGCAGAGTGGCCGAATGCGACTGTCTTGAAAACAGTTTACGGGTTGACGCTCGTACGGGGGTTCGAATCCCTCCTCTTCCGTCCTTTTTTTTCTATGCTTATTCAACAACAAGAACGTTTATCACATCAAGTCTATCATCAGAAAGCAAGTGCTTACGATCGCTTTAGAAACGCAGATCCTACTATTACAAAAATAATAGTCGATCATATCAGCAAAAATAACCCTACAGGAACTAGTCTATTAGATATAGGCTGTGACTCTGGGAATTATACGATAGCCTTAAATGAAAGTGGTTTTTCTGCTCAAGGTTTAGATTTATCTAGCTCAATGTTAGAGCAAGCTAAAGCAAAAGCTCCTAATATAAATTGGGTTTTAGGAGATATGCGCCAGTTACCTTTTGCCAAAGCTTCTTTTGATATAGTCACGACTGTTCATACTTTGCATTATGTAAAAAATGCTCTTCAGGAAGTGTTTCAAGAGGTTTATAAGGTGCTTAAGCCAGGTGGAACTCTTTGCATTTTTTGTGTTACTTTAGAACAGTGCCTTCAGTTCTGGCTGGGCCGCTACTTTCCTTTCTTCTGGGATATTGCTTATGATGTTTTAGCAGATAAAAAGATGATTACAGAGGCTATAGAAGCCGCGGGGTTTGAAATATCTTGCTTTTCTCCATACTTTATAAGCAGAGATGCTACTGATCTTTCTACATACGGGTGTAAGTATCAACCTAGCTTATTTTTAGATCCTAAAATCAGATCTGGAATGACTCCTTTGCAGCTTCCTGAATATTCTAAGGAAGTAGAGGATGGTTGTATAATGCTTAAGAAAGATATTGAATCTGGCCAGATTAATCAGATTATTGCTGAGCATGAATCAGATAAAGGAGAGTCTAGCTGTATACTTTGTACTAAAGTTTCAAAAGGCTAAAACTCTCCTTCTACCATCTACTCATTCCCTTGAGTTAAACTTGGCGTTCTAATAATTAGATTTGCAAAACTTTTAGAGTTAATATAACCCTGAAGTTGTTCTCCTAGAACCTTACAAACAGCTTTTCCTTCACCTGGCTTACCTGGAATGAAGTCTACTATTTCTACTAGTGCAAGAGGTTTTGCTAGCATAGTTAGGTGAGTGTTAGTTAAAGGGTTTTTTAGTACCTTATTAGTAATAGCTACTTCGAGGGTTTGTCCCTTAGATAAGCGCTGGTCTTTTTCTGCAGCTATGACAAGGTAGTCTTCTCCATCTTTAGCATAGCCTTCAATAATTTGTGTTCTCCAAGGTTTTGCTAAAAGAATCTCACTAATTTTAGGAGCTAGTGCCATAACAGATTTGTGCAAAGCTTGGTCTTGTAAGTAGTGAAAATTATTAGATTTTTTAAGCTCTTCCGTTGTTTGACTATCGCTATATTCAGCATAGATAACTTCTCGTTGGTTGATATCTATAAGCTGAACATAGACCTTGCTATAAGCCAAAATCTTATTGCTACTTCCTATTTCTCTATGCCCAAAATTTTTAATTTGTCCAGTTAGGATATAGTGATACTTATCTTTGAGGTGGGCTAAGTCACTTTTCGTCCAGTGCTTTTTAAGAGTATTTAGAGAGCTGTCATCAATAATGTATAAGCGCTTATCCTTTGCTAGGTAGTTCTTTAAAATTTCTAATGAGCGGTGGGATACTTCATGCTGCTTACGTGTATCAATGACATTTGCGCTATGACGTTGTGCTGAAAAAAGAAAAGGAGCGATACCAACTTTGAAGCTTGGTGTATTTTTACTAAGCCTTGTAGACGGAGTTGTTTTAGATGAATGGCTTGAAGGTGCTTTCTGCGCTTCTTCTATTGGTGGCGGATAGTCAAACTTTTTAGTACATGAGGTTAAAGTGCTTAATGATAAAAAGCTTACAGCTAATAATCTAAGTGATAGCTGTAAAAGTGGGTTATTCATGCGTGGACCTATTATTTTTTATGGTGGTTTTTATTAAAATGGCTTTTATTTTCTTTTTCTTCAAAGAATTTTACTCTTTTTTTACTAGAGGTTGTGGTAAGCATTTAAAATGATTGTATCTACTACATTCTTAAGATCTTGCCTGCTTCCTTTAAACTTGTTAATAATGACACAAAAAGCAATATCCTTTTTTGATTTAGAAGTAAAATAACCAGCTAAGCTTTGGTTGCCTCTAGATGTGCCAGTTTTTCCATACAACTTTTTTTCAAGAGGTGTAGCTTTGAAACGGCTTATTAACATCCCATCCTCTCCAGCAAGGGCTAGTGAGTTTCGAAAGCTATTAAAGAAGCTTTGCTTTTGTAAGTTGTGAAGTAGGAGGGTGAACTCATAGCTTGAAGCGTGAGATTCTCTAGATAAGCCAGAACCATTATGAAAAATAAATTCAGCTTGCTTTTGTGTTAGTTGCTCATAATATTTTACACAGCTGCTAATACCTATGGAATTAAGGTCGTTAGTACTAGGGGATATTTTTTTAGCTACAGAGTGAAGTATCATGTCTGTGGCAGCGTTATTAGAATCTTTATTCACCATATAAAGAATCTTAGATAGTGGCGCAGATAGGTGGTTAGCTACTTCATGATTTAAGCTAGCCGCTTTAATCAGGCTTTGTGGTTTTTGAGTTTCAGTTTCAAAAACCTCTCTAAAAACAGCTTGTACATAAGAGCTAGGTCCTGGAAAACTGAAGCGTCTATGTGCAGGAGGTGTATTTTTGAACATAGTACCCGAAACTTCTAAGCTAAGCTTTTGGGGAAGCTTCTTAGTAGCAAGGGTAGTTTTGCCATTAGCTTTTGAAAAAACAGCTTTATTAATCACTTTTATATAGGGAGCATGCTGTTTCAGAATAATGCGAGGTTGATTTTCATTAGGTTTTTTAGGGGGTAAAATGGACATTAAAAATAGGTTCTTATCAAGAATTAATGCACCACTACCTGAAGCTAAAGGCTCCATAATGTCATCATCTTCTAAATGAGATGGAGCATAATCCTTTAGGAAATAGCTATTATCAACCTCGATAGAGCCATCAACCTTCTGTATGCCTTGCTGCTTACACTTCTTTACTAGCGTTTGCAGATCCTTATAGCTTAAAGAAGGGTCTCCATAACCCTTTAAAATGAGCCTGCCTTTAAGAAGGCCAGATGAATCTAAATCACCTTTTGCGATGATACTTGTCTTAAAGCGGTAGTTTTCGCCTAAATAGTGTAGCGAAGGAGCTGAAACAAATAGTTTAATCAGAGAGGAGGGGATCAGCTGTTTTTTTGAATTGTGAGCGGCTAGTGTCTTATTTGTCTTGTTGTCTATAAAGTGATAGGAAATATCAGCTTCTTGAGTGCTTGAGTTTATTTGATGGTGTAAATTTGAGATGGGAGTAGCATAGCTAGAATGACTGTACAAAAGAAAAACAAAAAGTAGGAAAGGCCTTAAAGAAAGCATACAAACTCGAGTTTAATAAACACTCGTGACAAAAGTTTAGATAAGTTTTTTTTTTATTTCAACTATTTGTATAAAAATGTTTTATATACTTTATAACTTAGCTTTATTTTATGCTTTGTAGTTAGTTATTTTAGCA
>JAACFD010000019.1 GCA_009937555.1 Chlamydiales bacterium
AGCTAAGCAGGCAGGTAAAATCTTAAGAGGGTTGTCTCAAGCATTTTACGACTTAGATGCGACCCTGCTAGAAATTAACCCTTTGATTTTAACTAAAGAGGGGAACCTAGAACTTTTAGATACCAAGATGAGCATTGATAACAATGCTTTATTTAGACAGGCTGAAGTTCAAGACTGTTACGATCCAACTCAAAGGCCTAAAAATGAGCAGATAGCTAAAGAGTCAGACTTAGCCTACATTGCACTAGATGGAAATATAGGCTGTATGGTTAATGGGGCAGGCCTTGCTATGTCAACTATGGATATTATCCAGTATTATGGAGCTTCACCAGCAAACTTTTTAGATGTAGGGGGAGGAGCTTCAAAAGAAAAGGTAAAAGCTGGCTTTGAGATCATTCTAAATGACCCTAAAGTTGAAGGGATTTTAGTTAATATTTTTGGTGGTATTATGGACTGTGCTGTTTTAGCAGAAGGTCTAATTGCTGCTGCTGCCGAGTTAAATGTTTCTGTACCTTTAGTAGTGCGTATGGAAGGGACTCATGCTGTTGAAGGAAGAGAGTTATTAGCAAACTCTCCAATTAAAATTATACCTGCAGCAAGCTTAGCTGAAGCTGCTGAGAAGATCGTTGCAGCTACAAAAGATGCAGAAGGAGCAAAGAGGTAAGTATGTCAATTTTAATAAATAAAAAGACAAAAGTAATTACCCAGGGAATTACAGGGCATTACGGGAAGTTTCATACTCAGCAATGTATGGAGTATGGAACTCAAGTTGTAGCTGGAGTCACTCCAGGAAAAGGTGGACAAGAGGTCTTAGGGGTTCCTGTGTTTAATACAGTGGATGAAGCATGTAAACAACATCAAGTTGATGCAACTATGATTTTTGTACCTCCTCCTTTTGCTGCAGATGCTATTTTAGAAGCGCTTTATGCTCAAGTTCCTTTAATAGTATGCATAACCGAAGGGATTCCAATTAGGGATATGCTAGAGGTCTCAAGGTATGTCTCTATGAGTAAGACTTCGCGCCTCGTTGGACCTAACTGCCCAGGTTTAATTACCCCAGATGAATGTAAAATTGGTATTATGCCAGGTTATATCCATAAGAAAGGGAAGATAGGTATTGTATCACGTTCAGGAACACTTACTTATGAAGCTGTTTGGCAAACTTCTCAATTGGGTCTGGGGCAGTCATCCTGTGTTGGTATTGGAGGAGACCCTTTGAATGGGACAAACTTTATCGATGTTTTAAAGAAATTTGAAGAAGATAAAGAGACCGAAGGTATCTTAATGATTGGTGAAATTGGAGGGCATGCAGAAGAAGATGCTGCAGACTGGATCAAAGCTAATTGCTCCAAGCCTGTAGCTGCATTTATTGCAGGACAAACAGCTCCTCCAGGGAGAACTATGGGTCATGCAGGTGCTATTATATCAGGTGGTAAGGGTAGTGCTAAAGGAAAAATAGAAGCTCTTAAAGCTGCAGGTGTTAATGTTGCAGAAACTCCAGCCCTAATGGGAGAGGCAATGCAGCAAGCTATTAGTGGTTAACTCATGAGATTTTCTGGGCCAATCCCTGTTTATATTTATCCTCATTTTTGGTTAATAGCTTTTTTGCTAAGCTTTACAATGAATCAGGGAGTATTCTCTGATTCTATATTTTTAGGGTTTATTAGCTGTGCTATATGGGTATTTGTTATTTTATCATCGCTACTTATCCATGAATTTGGTCATGCTTTGACTGCAAAATACTTTGGCCACCAGGCAAGTATTGAGATAGCTGGTTTTTGGGGAGTTACCAAAAGAAGAGGAAACAAAATTTCCAAGCTTAAAGAATTTTTTGTTGTCCTTAATGGCCCTCTAGCTAGTTTTTTTCTATACTTAATAAGTGATGGATCTTTAGGGTTCTTTTCTAATGAGGGAGAATTATTACCTAATATCTTACAAGCTTATGCAAGCATTAACCTATTTTGGACTTTAACCAATTTACTTCCGATCTATCCCTTAGACGGTGGGCAATTGATGAAAGTAGGGATAGAGTTTTTCACAGAAGAAAAGGCACTTAGAATAGCTACTTTTCTATCTATGGTTTTTGGGTCGTTGGTGTGCTTGGTAGCTCTGTTTTATAATGCTCTGCCATTTGCATTAATCTTCTTCTTTTTAACTTTTGAAGCCTATCAAACTTTTCGTGCTAGTAAGGGACTTGTCCAAGAAGACAACCAAGATTTTTTTCAAAAGCGTCTACAAGAAGCAATGAAAATTTATGAAGAGAAAGACTATTCCTTAGCTAGAGAAAATTTCTCAACCCTTCGTAAAGACTTGAAATCAGGTAAAATATACCTCTTTGCTTCATACATGTTGGCTAGAATTTATAAAGAAGAAAAAGACTGGGTAGCAGCTCTTGAAGTATTAAGAGGGATAGAGCTTTCGCTTGCATATGAAGGGCTAGTTCTTTATCAAGAAGTGCTGTTTGAGCTAAAGTATTATGAAAAAGCGCTTTCTATAGGTCGTAAAGCGTTTAGGTTATCTCCTATTAAAGAAATTGCCATACTTAATGCATATAGTGCAGCACAACTTCAAAATGTGACAGAAGCTGTTGGATGGCTCCGGTACTTACACTCATTCTCAGAGATAGACTTTAAGCAGTTACTAAATCATAAAACTTTAGATCCTATCCGAGACAAGCCTGCCTTCTTACGTTTTTTAAACGATACTTTCAAAGGGAAGAACTAATTTTAATTAGCCTTTTTAAAAAAGAAAACCTCAAGATCAAGTGAGCCTGGCCCTTGTGGTACTTCTATCTCAATCACTTTACCATCCCAGTTAAAAGGAAGCTTCACTCCTTGATGGTAAACAGCATAGGGATGTTTATAGGTAACTAGGAGTATTGTGCCTTTTGCTTTAGCTTTGATATTAAGCTGAGAAAGGTTCTCTTGGTCTTTCCATTCTGTAGTTTCCATCCAACCATACGGATTAAGTGATTGAGGATTACCTATAACGGCTACGCCATTTTTAACAGGGGAAAAAGTAACTATATCCCAGTCATTCCCTTTAATCTTTCTTTGAATCCAATCTTTAACGTTTACTTTACCTAGATAACCTTCTTTATAAGAAAATAAGGCATAGATAAGTTCTCCTTCTTCAGCTGTAAGGTCTACATCTTGAGGGCCTATCAAGTAGCCTGTATCTTGCCCTTTCAGGTTAAAAATACCTAGCGTTTTAGAGTCTCCCTGAGAGTTAAAAAGCATAAGAGGCTGGTCTTTTATAGGGTCGAAAAATAGAGAAGAGCGGGTAGGTCTAGCAAAATGATCCCACTTAAAAACTTGTCCTTCAGGAAGAGCTATTGCACTAATCAAATGCCTATCAATATGCTCAACAGCGTCATTGATATAAACAGGACCTCCACTTATAACTCGAGCAGCAGCTTGGGACCAAGCATCTTTTCTTGAGGTAGAAAAGCTTCCCCAGTCTGGAGTAGCAAGGCTAGCTATAGCAAGAGAACTATAAGCGCTTTGATATAAGACATGGTGTAAGTTTTGTTGAAGGCCTGATTTAGCAGGGCTTGCTGTTCTGATGACATCTTCTTTATTCGCATAGTATAAGCTAATAGTATTATGAGCATGGTCTGCTATAAAGCCAGAGTCAAAAGTCTTTTGGTAGCTTTCTTTAAATAAGTCTAAGATAGTCTTGTTGCCAGATACTGGAGGAAGGTGATTATGAAGTGAACTTAACACCTTAGACATATCTTTAACTAAAAGAAAATCAGCTCCTGCATCTTGTAGAGGAGCATGCAGATGGTGTATAAAACGTTTATAATCGCTAGGGTGTACTAAACCTTGAGGTAGAAGTTGGTACTCTTTTCCTAAGGAAGAGTGAGGGTCTACGCCTTGAGAGGTTCCAAATATGGAATGGCTTACCCCAACAGATTTAACGCCTACCCTTGCTTTAGCTTCATTAACTAATGGTTTAAGGCCCATAAGTAATGAAGTGTTAAAATTTAAGCCTTCCAGTTGGTTTTGCTCGTTAATTTCTTGCCAAGGAGAGTCTAGGAGGAAAAAGCCAAAAGGGTACTTCTCTTTTTCCATTTCAATTAGGAAGTTTAGGAAATCTTTATTAGTTAGTGGTGTTTGAAATACTTTTTCTGAACTCCAGCCTAGGTATTCAAGCCACTTTGGTTTTTTATTAACCACTTGCGGTGGAAAAGGAGAGTGGTTTTTTGCTTGGTTTAATACCTTTTCTATTAAGCGGTATGGGTTAGAGTCAAAGCCTGCAATAGCCAAAGGTATAAGTTGTTCTTGAGCGTAGGAAACTCCTGTACTGATATCTGCAAATAACTTATGGGCATCACTTCTTAGCTCAACTAAAGCATCTTTTCCTAAAACAGGAGCTATTGCTCCGTATGTAGAAGGGTTTTCTTGCCATAAAATTAGTAGCGTTTTTTGAGGTAAATCCTGTGCTTTTTCCCAGAAAAGAGGCCATAAGTAGTTATTGTTTAAAGACTCTAAACGGTATAAGGCAAGGCCTCTAGTTTTTGGGAAATCAGCAAGAAAAATAGAAGCTTTATTTATGAATAGATGTTGTGGGGAGCTTAATAACCAAGTATTTGGCTCAAGCCTTTTAATAGAGCAAGAGTTCTCTGTTGAGAAGAAACTACTGTGCTCTAGTGGCATAAATAGCTCTTGATATTTCTTATCGGATACTACAGTAGGTTTTTTAAGACTCTCTTCTTGGATGTTAAAATTTTTAGATCTCTCTGCAACTGGCCTACTTGTATTAGCTTGAGCAGTGGTAAGTGCTGCAAAGGAAAATACACTAAATACCAGACTTAGTAAGTAAAGCTTGGAGGATTTCATAAGAGAGACCTACTGTATAAATTTCTAAAAATTCTTTTATACAAAAAAAAAGGGCCTTTTTCCAGAGGAAAAAGACCCTAAGAGGTTTATTTTTTGTTTAGTTAGGTATAGCTAGTAGTACATATCTAACTAGCTGTCCTTGCTGAACGAGTAGTAAAGCGTCTTTTCCCTTAGGAATTTTCTGTAGCTTTTTATTGAACTCGATAACACCAGAAATAGTTTCTCGGTTTATAGACAGGATTAAATTGCCTGGGCGCAAACCTTCGTGATCGGCTGGAGAGCCTGGAATCACAGTTTTTATAATGACGCCATTTTCAGTATATCCTAGAGCTTCAGCTATTTCAGGGGTTAAAGATTCTACTTCTATACCTATCTTAATAGCCTGACTACTTGGAGAAGTAAGCATATCTTTTTCAGGAGTAGTTCCAATAATTACACTAAACTCCTTCACTTCTCCATCTCTATCAACTTTAAGTGATACTTCAGAACCTGGCTTCATCATAGAGACATCTAGCCTAAAAGAAGCTAGTGATTCGGCTTTATAACCATTATACTCTAGTATAATATCTCCTTGCTTAAGACCTGCCTTATCAGCTGGAGTACCTTCTATTACCTGGGTAATAATAGTACCAGCAACTTCTTTAAGCCCGAATTGCTTTGCGAGATCTGAGTCAATAGGTTGTAGGTTTATTCCCAAATACCCTCTTACAACAGCACCGTTTTCCATTAGCTGGGAAACAACATACTTAACCATACTACTTGGTATGGCAAAACCAACACCAGTACCACCATTTACGATGGCGGTATTAATACCAATTACTTCTCCGTCAGCATTTGTAAGCGGTCCTCCAGAGTTTCCATGGTTGATAGCTGCATCTGTCTGTAAGAAATCATCATAGTCAGTAATTCTTAGGTTATTTCTTCCCTTAGCACTTAATGTTCCTACAGTTACGGACGCTTGGAGACCAAAAGGGTTGCCAATAGCTACTACCCATGAACCGACTTGTTGTTCTTCAGCATTGCCCAAAGCAAGAAAAGGAAAGTCTTCTTGGGATTCAATTTTAATTAGGGCAATATCTGTATGTTGGTCTGTACCAATAATTTCAGCCTGGTACTCTCTTTTATCGTTTAGACGAACAGTAATAATATCTGCATTTTGTATCACGTGGTTATTAGTTAGGATGTACCCATTAGCACTTATTAAAAAGCCAGACCCCTGGCCAATTACTATACTTTGATTAGGGTCTCTTTCAGGTCTTGAAGGAGGGGGGACACCAAAAAACTTTCTAAAAAAGTCTTCTTCAAATAAGCGATAAGGGTCTTGCCCTTCAGAGAAGAACTGCTGCCCATTAGCTACGTTATGAGGTTTTGCCTCTGTTTCAATAAACACAACAGCAGGAGTCACTGTTTCAGCAACATGTGCAAATCCTCTAGAAGTTTGCTTGAGTATCTCAACCTGGCTTGGATCAGTTCTATTGGGTTCAGCTTCTGATTCCATAGGTGCAAAAGAAGGTGCTTCAGCTTTAGTTGAAGCCTCTGTTTCGCCTGATGAGAATGAGAAAGAAAATCCACTTAGTGTAAAAATAAACAAAAGACTAATAGAGAGTCTATTGAGTATCTTTATTATTTTATGCATGCTTATACCTCCATTAGGTTTGCTTGAATTTGGATTAAAGCAAAGTTTTATGAAGAAATAAATGAAAAAATTTAAATAGCTTAGTTTTACGATTTTCCTAGTAGTTCAATAAAGGAAGCTATGGTTAAGAACCCTTTCTTAAAGCGGTCTAATGAGAAGTGCTCGTTAGGGGCATGGATAAGGTCAGAATCTAACCCTGTTCCAAAGCCAATAACTTCAGCACTGGAAGCTTCGCTTAGTTCAACTGCAATTGGGATTGAAGCTCCGCAAAGCACAAAAGAAGCATCTTTATTGAATACTTTAGAGATAGCATCCTTAGAAGCTTGAGCAACTTTTGTCTTAGGGGAAGTTAAAAAAGCTCCTCCACCAGCAGAGTGTTGAATAACATCAATCTTCATTCCTTCAGGGCAATTTGCTACTAAAAAGTCAGCTATTTGTTGAGAAGTTCTTTCAGGATCTTGACCTTTCACCAGTCTTGCAGAAATTTTAGCATGTGCTTTAGCTGGAATAACTGTCTTAAAGCCTTCACCTGTATACCCTCCAGAAATACCATTGATTTCAACAGTTGGGCGGATAGTATTAGACTCAGCAGCAGAAAAATCTTGTTCGCCACCATTAGCTGTAGTCTCATAAGTTTCTTCATAGCTAGAAACATCAAACTCAAAATCTAGTTCAGCTAACTCTTCTTTTGTTAATTGGTAAAGATCATCATAAAAGCCGGGTACTTGTACTTCACCATTCTCATCTCTTAACTTAGCTAACATTTCTGTTAGAGCATGAATAGGGTTATAGACAATGCCACCATGAAGACCAGAGTGAAAATCTACATTAGATCCCGTGAGTTCCACCTCTAATGCAAGAGTTCCACGTATACCTAGAGATATTGCAGGCTTATTTTCGGCAGGAATGATAGTATCTACAATAGCTAGGTGATCAGCTTTTAGACGGTCTTTCTTTTCCTCAAGCAGGCTAGATAAAAAAGCGCTTCCTATTTCTTCTTCTCCCTCAATACATATCTTAATATTGACAGGGAAGCTTTTGTAGATTTCAAGGTAAGCTTTTAGGGCTGATATACAGTAGGCACATTGTCCTTTATTGTCTTGAGCTCCTCTAGCATATACTTTTCCATCTATAAGAGTTGGTTCAAAAGGAGGTGTTTTCCACAGCTCTTCTGGGTCTACTGGTTGTACATCATAGTGGTGATACAGAAGCAAGGTTGGCTTGTTAGGACCAGCTTCTAAGTTTTCAGCAAAAATGATAGGGTAGCCATTTCCCTCCCATAGTTCGGTTTTGAAGCCGAGGTCTTTAATTTCATTTTCTAGCCACTTACAGCATTCAATTACATCGTTTTTAAAAGTAGGATCTGTACTAATACTTTTGAATTTTAGTAAGGTGAAGTACTTGTCTAAGATTTCTTTTTCATTAGTTTGGTAGTACTGTTGTAGTGCTTCTAGTGTATTGTCTGTTTGTACCATAGCAGGCCTCTTTTAGCTGTTTTTTGAAAAAGTCTAGGATAAATAGAAAATTAAAGCAAGCAGGCTTACTTGGTTTGAGGTTGTGCTAAAGACATTTTTGTCTCAATTAAATCCTTTATTTCTTTAATTGCTAAGGTATTGTCTTGTTCAAGTTTTGATAAAAGAGAAAGAGAAGTAAAATAAAATTCTTGAAGAGAGCTATTTTTAAATATCTCAGTATTTATTTTTTTCCAAGCTAGGTGAAGCATTTGTAGTGATGCTTGCTTTTCTTGAAGGTTAAAAAGATGGATAGCGCCATAGTATTCAAATAAACCTGAATACTTGGTCACTCCATAGTGGTTTAGGGCCGTATATAGAGCCAAGACTCCGGCACCTTTTGCATTTATGTCTAGATTTAATGTAGCAGCCTTACTCTCTGCTATGTATTTCTTATAGCTATCTTGTTTCTTGTCATGTACCGCATACCAGTTTTTCTTAAGGGTATTTACCCAAGGTGAAGTTGAATAAGTGAATGATAAGGTTATGCATATGAGAGTGATTAAGGAGCAAGCTATAGCTGATTTTATTCTTAAGATCTTGCTTTTATGCTTTGCAATGTTTTTGTTATTTTCATGACATATATTTATAAACTCAACTCTTTCATGGATACTGTAGTGGTGCCAGTTTGGAGAGTATATACTCTCTCCATTTACTTTAGCAGCCTGAGTAAGAGCCTTTATAAGGCTTTCTGGAGTTAGGTTAGTATCAAAGATGAACATGTCGGCTTCTCTTTCAAAGTTTCGAGAGATAAAGCCAAAAACAAATCTAAAATAACAAAGGAATAGGCAAAATATAAGTATTAGATGAGTAAGAAGTTTTAAGTGCTCTGGGGATTTCCAAGCATTGGCAAAGAAAAATAAATCCATTAATGGTTCAGCAGGCTCAAAAAAGATTTTACTAAGTGTATAGATTAATAGAAATCCGATAGAGATAACTATAGGGTAAAACAGAAGATGCTTTTTTTTCTGGTGTGCTATTTCATGGCATAAAATGGCTTTGATTTCATCTTTCTGTAAATTGTTGAGTAGGAAAGGAGAAAATAGAATAAACCTTGAAAAGCTAAAAATACCTAATATAGCAGCATTAGCATTACTTGATAGTTGAGTCCAGCTTCTTATTCCAGAGCACTTGAAGTCTAACTCAGAGCATAATTCAAGTAGTTCTTTTTCATGGTTTTTCCCTGGGAGCCCTTTTGTTGACCAGCATGTGGCCATAAGCCAGGGGAAGCAAATTGCACTTAGGATAAAAAAAATAAAGAGCAAGACTATAGAGCTAGTTTCAAAACTCGAGTAATGGTGGAGCAAATCATTTGTTAATAAGAAAAAAAGTTGCACTATTACAAAAGGAATAATAAATCGGCTTTGAGTGTTTAGATGCAGTAAGAAGCTTTTAATATGATTAGCTTCTAGGTAAGCATTCGCAGCTACAAGGGTAATCAGGTAGGGCAGGGAAAAAACAAGGGTGTAGACAGATAGGTATTCATAGAAGGTTGAGGTGTAAAAAAGATAGTCTTGAACTTCAAACAAATAATAGAAAATGAGTACGAAGAAACTAACTTCAGCATTTAGGAAAGCAGAAAAATACTTGGGGAGCTTCTTTAACTTTACTAAGGTAATTTGGAAGGTTAAAATACATGCGAGCAGTAAGAAAAAAAGTAAAAAAATCAAAAGTGAAGAAGAAGCAATAGTCGGAGGAGAAAACGCAGAAGCTGAAAAAGTTATTGCAAATAGAGTGAACCAAACAAGCAGTATATTGGTAAACATATTCTAAATATCTTTTAAGTTTAAAAGATCCCGTTTATTCTTCTTTAGTTCCTTATTTTTTTCTTCTAAAAAGCTTTTACTTGCAAAACAAGATAGAGAACCTTTCCCATAAGCCTTTTTGATATGTTTTTTTAATGCTTTTTGTATGTCTTTGCTATTAGCCTGTAGAAGCCTTAAGCGTCTAGCTTTTCTTTGCTCAAGACTTTTATTTGAAATGAGCACTTCAAGCTCAAAGCTTCCTTCTGATCCAGGAGATAGCGGAGCATCCCAACTTTGCAGTAGACCAAGTTTAGCTTCCTCAAGCTCTTGCTCTGAAAATTCCCCTGACTCAATGGTGTTAATTGCTTCTTCAAAAGCTTTTAGACTGTTAAGAAGGTGAGGATCTCTATAGGTATAAAAACTAAAGATCCCGGAGCTAGGGTTAAATCGAGCTCCAGAGCCATAAGCTCCTCCCTGCTCTCTTATTCTTTTGTGTAGGACTAAGTTTTCAAATAGCTGGGCAATAATAGAAAGGTATACGCTGTCATGGTGCTGATAAGTAATAGTAGGGAAGCTATAAGTTGTAAAGGCCACGGAAGAAGAGATAATATAAGCATCACTTCCTGGAGACAGTTTACTTATCTTAGATACTCTCTCTTGATAACATAGTGGAGATGGCTTAAAGGAGTTTAAGTAATTAGCATTTCTTATTTTATTAAGAGTTTTTTTCTCAGCGGTGAATACAGCGCTACCACTCCAGTTTTGTGATAAATAGCTGTGAGTATCACGGAAAAAATTAATAAGTTCATCAATTCGCTCCTCGAAATTGTCATGAATATCTTTTACACTGTAGTAATACGGTAGGCCGCTATATAAATTAGATAAAGCTGCAACTTTAGAGCAGGCTGCCTGAGAATGTTTACTAGCGTAGGTCATTGCTCTTCTATTGAGAGATGAGTGTAAAGAAGAGTAATGTTGCTTAACTAAATCTTCTATTCGCTCTTTGCTAAACTCAACACGCTTAAAAAAGTCTTCTAAAATTGAAAATAGATAGGGGAGTTTTCTATCTAGGCATTTAGCGTAAATTGCTAGTAAGGGGTAGGGTTTTTGAGGGTTATCATTAAGAGTATGAATGGGTGTTGTCGTATATAGATTCCCTAAATGCTTTTGTAAAAAATCTAGGTGATTTGCATAGGTCCTATTGCCCCAGGCAAGTTCAGGAAGGAAGCTAATAAACATTTTTAGCCATCCTATTTTTGAACTTTGGACTTTAGGTAAATCAAAAAAGAGGGTGGCATAGGTAACTTTATTAGTGAATGTTTCGCGAAATAGAATGTTCTTTTTAGCTTTTTTTAAGGGATAGCTTTTAGGTTTTTTGGAAACATCTCTTAAAGTGACTTTGGGTAAGATTTCTATATCTTCTTCTTTATCTTGTAGCTTGATAAGGTCTAGGGCCTCTTTTTGAATTTGCTTTTTCTTCTCTGTAGTAATTTTCTTTTCTATTTTCTTGAGTAGAGCTTGTTCTTGTTTTAACTCTTTTTGCTCAACCTTAGGATCAGGGTGCATAGCTACCCTTGCCCTATGAGTGTTATTTAGAAAGTATTTGGATAACATTTTCTTAATGAATAGCTTATCCTTTAATTTTATTCTTAGATCTTTAAATAGACTATGTAAACTTAGTGATTTTAAGGGGTCTCCATTATGCTGTTTTAGCAAGCATGTTCTAAAGAATAGGTTTAAGCCGTAGGGAGAATCATCTTTTAGAATTTCTAATCGTGAAAACTCCATTTGGTGCATAGCTAAATCTAGAGAGGATTTAGGGATACCTTCTGCTGCAATTTTCTTGATTAGGTCTAGTAAAAGAGTCTCTACTTTTTTTTCATTCTTTTTCTCAACACCTTTAAAGATGAAACTAACAGGGACTTCACTAACCTCATCATCAATACTTAAAAAAACTTCTGAACAGAGCTTTGAGGCTAGGAGCTCTTTTTTTAGAGGGGAGGCATCATGGCTCATTAAGGAGATAGATAAAAGCTGTAGGCAGAGTAAATCTAACTGCTGTTTAATTCCACAGGTGAGGAAGCTGATTGAAAGTAGGTTTTCAGTATGGTCTTTGCTTGTAGATGGGAAATTTGATGAAACTACTTTAGGTATTTTAAATCTTTTTTGTTTAGGAATAGCTGGGATTTTCTTTTGCTTGGTCGTATTGGCTAAGACAGAAGTTCCAAGGTAGTCTAACGTTTTTTGGATGGGAATATTACCATAGAAGAAAAATAAACACTGGCTAGGGTGATAGAACCTTTTATGAAAATCGGTTAGTTGTTTATAGCTTAGCTCAGGAATACAAAGAGGTTCTCCACCAGAATTATGTCGGTAGGTTAAATCAGGGTAAAGAGACTCGTATATCTTTTGCCAGAGGCGTGACATACCCGAGTTCATAGCGCCTTTCATCTCATTAAATACAATTCCTTTAAAACATAACTCTTGCTTTTTGTTATTACCTTGGCTGTACTCTAATCTGTGGCCTTCCTGTAAAAAGCTTAAAGGTGTCAGTAATGGGTTGAATACAGCATCCATGTACACATCTAGCAGGTTAAAAAAATCTTTTTCAACATTTGATGATGCTGGGTAGCAAGTAAAGTCAGACCCTGTCATAGCGTTCATAAAGGTATTTAATGAACGCCTACTCATAGAGAAAAAGGGATCTTTAACAGGGTATTTTTTAGATCCACATAAGACCGTATGTTCTAAAATATGCGCCACACCATTTGATGATGAAGGGAAAGTTTTAAAGCTAAGAGAAAAAAGATTTTCAATATCATCTGATTCTAAGTGAATAACTTGGGCCCCTGATGGCTTATGTAATAATTCGCGGTAGATGACATTAATTTCTTTGACAGGTTTAATGTGCTTTAGTGTAAAATTGCCGTAATTTTGTCCAGTTTTAATAAGAGACTTCTTGGTTTTCATAGTAGCATAGCCTTGATGATTGGTTGTGGCGTCTTTGAGCCGAAGTATAGAAAAAAGGTTTTTAATGAAAAAGGTTTATTTGCTCCCAAATTTAATGACGGCTTTTGGCCTGGCCTGTGGTTTATTTGCTATTTTCCGTGTTTGTTTAGCTGATATGTCACTAGAGAAGTTTGACGTACTAAAAGTAACTGCTCTTTTATTGTTTTTAGGCGCTATTTCAGATGTCTTGGATGGGCTTTTAGCTAGAAGACTAAAAGCTGAAAGTGATTTTGGCTTTCAATTTGATTCTCTCGCAGATGCGATAACTTTTGGTGTAGCACCATCAGTTGTAGTGCTAAAATCTCTTAGCTTAGATCTAAATACATACTATGGGCTTGCAGTGGTTTTTGCTTCAATGGTTTATTCGATTTGCGCTGTTTTACGTTTAGTTCGGTTCAATATTCTAGAAATGGGAAAAAGAGATTTTGAGGAAGTAACTGATAAGCATTTTGTTGGCTTGCCAGTTCCAGCAGCTGCACTTACAACTGTAGCGACTAACTGGTTTTTGTCCCCTGAAAACTTAGAGATGTTTAAAAGTAGTTTACACTTAAGGCTTCAGTTTCTAGTTCCTTCAATTGACTCACAGCTACATAGCCTTATCATGGGAGTTAGTATGTGTGTAGTGGGCTACTTAATGGTAAGTAATTGGAAGTTTGCAAGTCTAAAGACTCTAAACTTTAAGGTTCCAAAGTTTCACCTGGCTTTCACCACGGTTATTTTTACTCTCTTTATTTTATATGGAGTATTACACCATTTTCCTATGGTAATGTTTCTTTTGACTTGGTGTTATATCTTCCTTGCAATTGGAGCAGCTTTATTTAGAATATTAGTTGGAAAGAACTACCATGTGCTTAAAGAATTTGAGCCAGAAGATGAGTGATGAAATTGTCTAAGTAGGCAGTAGTCTAGCCCAATGCAGGTAAAGTAAACCATGACCCCTGACATCCAGACATCTGAGAAATAATGTCCTCCCTGGGCAATTCGAGCAAAAGCTAGAAGAGGGGTTAGGCTAAACGTTAGCAGGTAGCCCCACTTTCTTAGCTGTGTGTTTTGAACTCTGTGTCCTAGTAAAATTAAGCTCATGAAATAGAAACCCATGCTAGCATGACCTGACGGGAAAGATTTAGAGGTGTAGGGATTTTGAAACTTAGGTCTGTAAAACTCTACGTACTCTTGTTTTCCTTTAAAGTCTATTGTTTGAACAGGTCTTGGGCGTCCCCAGTGATCCTTAAAAATAGCATTCACAAGAATGCCAGGGCCAATTAATAGTGCCAAAAGTAAAAAAATGATTTGTTTTTTTATGGCTTTAAGGCTAGGCGATAGAAATGAGAAGGCATAGATAAATAGACAGGCAAAACCTGTAATCCAAGCTGGAAGAGTTCCTAATTTAAATATAAGCCATAAGAAAAAGTTATCTTTTAGGAAAAAGTGCTGGCCATCAAAAAAAAGTGAAGTGAAGAAGAAGTCTAACTCTTTACAAAAGTATGTTATTAGACATGTGCTAGCTAAGATGATGGTAGTCAATAGCTTCATTTCTTATTTACCTAAATCTTTTTGTCTTAAGGACTGAGTATACAAAGGCTATAGCTAAAACTGCAATGGCTATTTTAAAAGAGAGAAAACCTAAGAAATACTATTTTCGCTTTATTTGTTGCTACAATAGGGTCACAGAAAATAGCAGCCATGATAATATGTAGGCTATCATTAATCACTTTTTATATTGATATGACATAACTTTTTTTGACTTGCTTTGGCAGCCTATTTTAGCTTATGTCCTTAAGGTGATAATACTGAAACTAAAATTTTCTGGCTAAGGAGAGATAGTGAGTGCATTGTATTTTAATGAACTTCAACTAGTTATATTTTTTTTAATTTTATGTTTACTTACTTTTCTCTGGTATTACAGAAAACTCAAAACTTCCTATCATTTAACAGAAGAGAAATATAGAGAGCTTGAAGCAGAGAATAAGTTACAGCTTATAGAAAAGCAACAGCTCTCAATGAAGTTGGATGACTTGTCTCAGCTAGGAGAGTTGTTAGAGGCTAAGAAAGAAGAAGTGGCCTCCCTAAGAGAAGCTTTAGCCTTAAGTAAAAAAGATTTGGAATCTCATGAGGCTCTTTTTCAGCAAGAAAGAGAGGCTGCTAAGGAAAAGTTACAGTTTCTTGAGCAGGCTAAACAGCAACTAAATGAGAGTTTTAAAGCTTTAACTCATGAAATTATGCAAAAGCAGCAGCAGAGTTTCCTACTCTCAGCTAAGGAATCTTTCTCACAACTAAAAGAAAGTTCTTCGAAGGATTTGCAAGAAAGACAAAAGGCTATCAAAGAATTTGTTGGAGATTTAAGGGGCTCACTCAAAGAAGTAAATGAGAAAGTTGAAACCCTTGAAAAGGGTAGGGTAAGGGCTTATACGTCTCTAGAGGAGCACTTAACTCACTTGCATGAAGCGCAAAACACTTTACATAAAGAAACTCAGCAGCTTGTATCTACTTTAAAGGCTCCTACAATTAGAGGTCAGTGGGGAGAAATGCAGCTTAAAAGAGTTTTAGAACTTTCAGGAATGCTGAACTACTGTGACTTTATCGAACAGCACTCTTTAAAAAATGAAGAGTCAGCAAGACTAAGACCTGACATATTAGTGCAACTTCCTAATCACAGAAGCATTGTTATTGATGCTAAAGTTCCTTTGCAATCTTTTATAGATTCTTTAGAAGAGGGGACTGACTCTCCTAAAGAAGTGTGCTTAGAGAAACATTCAAAAGCTTTGAAAAGGCATATGCAGCAGCTAGCCAGTAAGAATTACTGGCAGCAGTTTGAGTCTTCTCCAGAGTTTGTGATTATGTTTTTACCAGGAGAAGTGATTTATACTATGGCTCTACAGCATGACCCTAATCTAATTGAATTTGGGGTGGAGAAAAATGTTATCATTGCAACTCCAAGCACTTTAATTGCCTTGCTTCGATCTGTTGCTTATGGCTGGAACCAAACAAAGCTTGCTGAAAATGCAAAAGAAATAGCTCTACTCGGTAAAGAGTTATATACTCGACTCGCAAACTTTTCGTCACACTTTTTAGAGCTCAAAAAGGGCCTGGAAAAAGCTGTAGGTTCATATAATCAAGCCTTAGGGTCATTTGAAAATAGAGTGTTAACAACAGCTAAAAAATTTGAAAGTTTAGGGGCTTCTCCTGATAAAGAAATAAAAGCTCTTGAGCCTATTGAAAAACCTATGAGAGAGCTTACAGATAATAGTAGCCGCTTATAAATCGCGCTCATCGTTCTTGATGTTTTTTAGCCTGTCTTTGTATTCACCAAGCTCTACCTTAATTTTTTTAATCAGCTCAACACGTTCTTGAGTTGCCGATGTTCGAATAGAATGGGGGTGAGACTTTTTTTTCTCAGAGATATTTATTTCCTGGCTTTTAAGAACATCTTCTAAAAATTTTAGTTGTTTTTCAGTAGAAAGAATAGAT
>JAACFD010000188.1 GCA_009937555.1 Chlamydiales bacterium
GGCTTTTATTTTCATATAAAAGGCTCACTAACTTTTCTTGTAATATAATGCCATCTACCTTATTCACCACTTCGAAAATTTCACCCTGATTTTCAGCTAAGAAAACTTCTTCTTTCATTTTGTCAACATAAGCTTGACACTCGCTTGATACCGCTCCTCTTTGAGAAACAGCTTTAATAACTATTGCTAAATTCATTGCATACAGTAAATTATCGTAATCAGGAAGCTTTTGAGTGGTAGGGAAAGCCCCTCCTTCCACATCATCTAATGAAAAAGCATAGCGAGCAATAGCCACTTTTTGATCTGTTTGAGAAATTCCTTGTAAAACTTCTTGGTATGGATCTTTCTTATCTAATTCTAATCCTTTAAAATGCTCTAAAATAGAGCTATCCATGCTTGTTTTTAGGGACTTCTTTTCTGCTATAGACAGTAGCCCATCTGAGAGATAAAGGTCTTCTAGAATTTCAAAGGCCCCTAACTGAAGAGGACTAATAATAGTAATATCTGATGCTCTAGACTCTAGAAGGCTTTTAAGAGCCTTTAAAGTATCTAGGTTACTAATTGCTTCTAACCTTTCCGCAAATTTAGCTAAACCATGTCTATCTATAGCGCTAATATATTTTTGGTAGGCTGCTTTAACTTCCTTCCTAACCTCTGTTAAAACTTCTTCTGCGCTATAGTCATCTATAAATGTGCTCGCAATTTTCTCAAGCGAAAAATACTTAGGATATTGGCTTCTTAGATCTTTGAACTCTCTTGCAATATTAAGTTTCATACCAGCCGATAGATCTGTAAAGAGTCTCTTTTGCACCTCAGAATCTATAGTACCATCTTCCTCAGCTAAAGCCATAAAAATAAGAGCTGCTCGTTTTGGAGCTTTATCAACAGTTCTTTCTATAGAAGCATCATCTTTCAAAACAGTTTTAAAAGCTCTTGTTTTCATTTTTGTAGACGTTTTATAAAAAAGTGAGTTAATTACGATCTCATCAAGATATGCTAACTGTTTGGATTTCAAAGCATCCTCATCTGCACCATAGCTATTAATTCTTGATCTTATATCATCCATTAGCCCTAAAAATTTATCTGTAGCCACATTATGACCTCTAAATCGAATGACAGCCCCTGAGGGATCCCTAGGCATATTTTTTAGTACATTATATAGCTCTATTAACTCTTCAACTGAATCTAAAGCATCAAATTTATCTAGGAAACCTTTCAAGGCAACTTGATTGCCTGAGAAGCGCATAAAGGGCTTTTCTTCAGGATTGTAGCTATAAAACAGCCTGCTATGAGGCAATTCTAGACACTCTAAAGCTATATTTGCATGTTGAAAATCAGTGGCAAATTTAGAAAGAGTACTATCAGAATAAGACATACTCTCTAAAAGCTTTAGGGACTCTCCTACAATAGCATTATCTACGCGATTCCAGATATATAAGTATGGGTTATCATTCACACCCTTAAATATTTCACTAGCTGTTGGCAGTGTAAGACTAGAAGGGTCTGTAGCTGATTTTTGCATCATGACAATAGCTACCGGTAAACTCATAGGAGAAGTAGCTATACTATCAGCTGCTTTTATCAGAGCATCTGCTTTAAAAAATGAGCTACTTCCAAACATTCCAGATGATCGCGCTCCGCATGCATTGGATAATGAAGCTGCACTAGCTTTTATAGCTTTTTTAAATTTTTTGAGTTCTGCTTGGAATTCCTTGTATTCTTTCTTAGATGCTTCGTCTGCACCTTTTGCTTTAGCGCGGGGCTCTAACTTCTTTAACTGAGACTCTACCTTTTGATAATCCTTAAAAAGAAGGTGAAGCTGAAACCATTTACTATCTGTACTCAGCAGCTCTCCCTTATTTTCTAATGTAAGCGATTCCACACCTCTAAGCGATTCTATGTCTTCTTCTGTAAAATTAATCGCTTCAGGTAAAACTCTTGGGGCTTTTTCCAGCTTGTTTTTTATGTCCCTACTAGGTGGGTGTTTGACAAGTAAGCTAGTTTTTAAAGCCAAAAATGATTCTATAGATGCTCTCTCACTTGCTAAAATAGCAGAACTACCTGGCTCAGAAGCAACTTTAGCTTCAAGTATGACTACACAGCTTGCTAATTTCGCTTCTACAACTCCTCTCTCTTCTTTACTCAGCTTAAATAACCAGCCTCTGTCATCAACTCCCCTTTCTAACCTTGTCTGTAAGTCTAATAGTGCCCTACGGCACCACTCATTTTTAACTAAAGGATTGCTTGGTGGTTCATGCTTAGTTAAGTACTTCTCTAACTTGTCTAAATAAAGAGTAAATGCTTCATAGTTATTTGGCTTACTTCCGCCCTCTTGCACCTCAAAAGCCTCTGCAAATAAATTATCTAAAGCACTTGTGTCAAAATTAAGATCTTCAATTGTATGAACTTCGGAATCATTACTAGATAAAGAGTCTGTATCTCCGTCATCATTTTCCCTAAGTAAAGATAGATGCTTTGCTAAATCATTATGCTTTTTTAATAGCTTCGTAGCGCTTGCTTCATCTAAGCTAGCATCAATACTTGAAAAGTCATAAGGACTTCCAGCTGCAATGACTTTTTCAATACCCGAGATTTTATTTTCATAACATTTTTGTAATATTGACTTTAATCCAGAGGTGTACAGCTCAAGTGCTTCACTAGCTACATCTTTTACACTCGCTATTTGAGCTTCGGTTAATTCTAAAGGACCAATGGCATCATAGGTTGTTCTCACATCTTCTAAAGTAAGAGAACTACTAAGTAACTTTTCTGTTAATTTCGAGTCTTCTACAGAAACATACTTAGCTAAACCTTTTAGATAGGCTTGCATGTTCTTAGATTCTACCCCTGCTCTCTTGATAGCCAATAAGCTTTTTTTGGTTTCCTCTGGAGCCGTCTTTTCTGCTACCTTTCTTTTAATTTCTTTAAGAGCTTCTT
Organism: Chlamydiales bacterium; assembly: GCA_009937555.1. GTDB lineage: Bacteria > Chlamydiota > Chlamydiia > Chlamydiales > JAACFD01 > JAACFD01. Next base: position 2,938 of record JAACFD010000188.1, read on the forward strand.
GAAATGATTCTATTAACTCCTCTTTAAAGCTAAGAACATCTCCGTCATCTATTTCACCTACAACAACAATCTCTTCTAATGCAGTGTTAACATCCTTAATTCTTTGATTAAGAGCTGTTGCATTAGCATTATCCATTTGGATCGTACACAAATCACTTGTAATAGATAAAAGTGCCTCCTTTAAAATGTGGCCTACTGTTTCATCAATTGAGTCTTTCTGCCCTTCTGCTACTTTTGTTTGGTCTAGGCTGACTAGAAAATCCTTTAGAGCTGTTAAGTTTAAAAAGGCATTAGCTATTACTTGGCTAGGCTCTTTACCTTTTGAGTCTCGAGATGCTTTAGAAATGCTAGCTTTTAAACCTGATAGATAGGAAGCTACTTGGGCTGTATATTCCCCTGTTTCTTCAATATCGCCTGCATCATTAAACTCACTTTTTAGCCTTTCAAGCTCTTCTTGATTGCTGTTTTCATCTACAGCAAGTTTACCCTCTATGCTCTTACGCAACTTTTGAAGAGAGCTTACTAATTTAGAGCTATAGGGATTAGCAGCTGCTATTTCACGATTAGCCTTTTCGCTTAACGCTTGAAGAACCTCAGGTAAATGCGGCTTTTTGGCTTCTGGCAGTTTATCTAGCAGCAGTAAGTACTTTTTTGATAGTTGAGCTATACAGTTATCTAGAGCTCCTTTTACTTCAGGATCAAAGTTTGTGTCAGACTTTACTGCTGCAATTATGCTTCCTGTATGCTGCGCTAACTGAGCAGCTACAGCGATAACATCGCCAGCATCTTCTAAGTCGATTTCATCAATCTGCTCTTCTAAGGAGTTAAGTTTTTCAACAGTAGTTGCTTCATCTTGCGGTAACTTTCCTCTAAGGGTCTCTATTTTATGACTTAAGCCCTGCAGTATTGGCTCTTTCAAGGACTTAGCTGGATCAAGCCTATCAACACCTCCTTTAAGATTTGACAATACAGAGATCATAGCACTAGCATGCTCAGCTTCTAAAGCATCAACTGCACTATCTAAACTCTCCATAGATGCAGTAATGTGACTAGATAACTCTGTAACTTGCTCACTTGTTAAGTGCTCTGAATTAATGCTAGCGCTAAACAGGACTAAAGCATTTAAGGCATCAACTTTTGCTGCTAACTGCTCCTCTTCAGGTAAGCTTTCTATTTCTTCTACATGACTCTTTAGGCCTTTAAGATAAGCGCTAGAACTTATATGATATAATTTTTTATCTTTAGGTTTATCAAGTCCTCTTTTAAGTAGATCTTGCATCTGTTTACTTAAAGTTGTTAAGCCTTCATTAAGCTCAGGAAGAGACGCTAAACTTTGAATAGCTGCAGCATTTACATCTAC
>JAACFD010000189.1 GCA_009937555.1 Chlamydiales bacterium
CTAAAAGAGACTTCCTACCATATAAAACGCCAACACCTGTTGGGCCATATAGCTTATGAGCAGAAAAAACAAGTACGTCTACACCTAGTTCTTCTACATTTAAAGGGAAATGTGGAGCACTTTGAGCAGCATCTAATATAAATAAAATATTATGCTCTTTAGCAAAGCTAGCTATCTCTTTAATATTATTGATTGTCCCTAGGGCATTTGAAACATGACATAGTGACAAAACACGTGTTCTATTATTAACTAAAGACTTCAAAGCAGTAAAATCTAAATCCCCATTTTCATCTATTGGGACAGCTTTGATAGAGACCTGTTTAGACTTTGCCTCAATTTGCCAAGGAACAATATTCGCATGATGCTCCATTTCAGATAAAAGAATTTCATCGCCTTCTTTTAGGTAAGACTTAAAAAGAGACTTACAAATTAGATTTAAAGAAGCTGTTGCTCCTCCAGTAAAAATAATTTCTTCAGGGTACTGGGCTCCAATAAAGTCAGCTACTTGTACGCGGACTCCATAATAGAGTTCTGAAGCTTCCTTACAGCAGCTATAGACTCCTCTATTAACTGTCCCATAGTGATTTGAGTAAAAGTCAGATATACTATCAATTACCTTCTGAGGCTTTAGCGAAGTCGCAGCAGAGTCAAGATAAACTAAAGGCTTCCCATGAATTTTCTTATCTAGCATAGGAAAGCATTCTCTAAACATACTTAACCTACTAGTGATTCTTCTGCAATTTTTTCAGCATACTGTTTAGCTGATTTACAACTAATTTTAGCTATCAAGTCCAGAGTAAAACCTTTAATCAGTATTTTCCTGGCTTCTTGCTCATCAATCCCTCTAGTTTTTAAATAGAAAAGCTGCTGCTCACACAGTTTCCCGACTGTTGAGCCATGTGAAGCTTTAACATCATCTGCAAATATCTCAAGGTGAGGTTTACTTTGAGCACGCGATTGATCATCTAAAATCAGATTATTGTTGAGCTGATATGCCTGCGTCTGCTGTGCTTTAGGGTGGACATAGATTTTACCAAAAAAGTTAGATTGGCTATGACCGTTTAAAGTGCCTCTGAAAAGCTGTGAAGAAGTACAGTTTGGTTCATGATGCTCTATCAATACACTAGTATGAGACTGCTTAATACCATTTAGTATCCACCCCCCATATAACCATGCATTAGCATTTTCACCTTCTAGGTTTACATAGTAGTCTTCTCTTATAGATTTTGATCCATTTGTAAGACTTACAACTTTTAACCTGGCATCTCTTTTGAGGGAACTTCTAAAAGAGGATAAGTGCCAAGATGCTTGGCATGTGTTTATGCTAAAATGGGTACAGTCTAGTGAAGCGTTCTCTGATAAAATAAATTCGAAGGATTGACTACAAAAGCTAGCAATATCAGAAGATACATAATGCTCTTTTGCAATAATAGAGGCTTCACTACTTTTCCCAAGCATTACAACTAACTTTGGAAATAAAGTCGCCTGCTTAGCTTTATCAGTAACGAGATGAAGTATCTCAATAGGCTCTTTAACTTGAATACTTGGGGGTATATAAACAAAGGCACCTTCACGAAAAAGAGCTTGATTGAGTAAAAAGAAAGGATCGCTTTCCTTTTTAATCATCTTTTTCCAGTGCCCTGTTAAAGCCTGCCCAAAAGTTGGGTAAGCATCTTCAACAGAAGAAATATGAATTTCCTCAGGTAATTTATCAAATTTTGACAAGTCAGCTCTAAAATAACCGTCAACAAAAACTAGGCGCTGACCTAAGCTCTCATTGAAAAAAGCTTCATCTAGTATACTTTGATAATCATTACCCTCTTCTTTTTCTGCTAATTCCCCAAACCTTTCTTTCGACAACTTATTCAAAGGAAAACCTTTAAAAGCATCGCTATTAGAAGATGGCCAAGATAACTCTTTATACTGATCCCATGCTAAATTTTGCATTGATGAAAGAGCTGACTTTTGCTTATTTAAAAAGACTTCTTTCATTACTGCAACAAAATTGTTAGAAGGGTCTATTTCTTCCATTTTCATATGCACTCCTTACTAGAACTACGCTCTAAAAGCCAGTCATAACCTTCCTGCTCTAATTTTAGAGCTAGCTCTGGACCACCAGACTCCACTAACTTTCCTTGCATAAGAACATGGACGAAATTAGGTTTTACATAATTTAAAAGCCTTTGATAGTGAGTAATTAAAATTACACCTTTCTCAGAATTCATTAAAGCATTAATCCCTTCTGCTACAATCTTCAGAGCATCAATATCTAAGCCCGAGTCTGTTTCATCTAATACAGCGAAAGAAGGGTTTAAAACCGCCATTTGTAAAATTTCATTTCTTTTCTTTTCTCCACCTGAGAAATCTTCATTAATATTTCGGTCAAGAAAAGCTGGATCCATATTGATAAGCTTCAGCTTTTCCTTTAGTAACACTTTGAATTCTTCCTCAGAAGGCTCTTGCTCTTTTTTTGACTTTTTAAGAGAGCAGTAAGCTTTATAAAGGAAAGTAAAATTAGATACTCCTGGAATCTCAGGAGGGTATTGGAAGCTTACAAAAACACCTAGCTGCGCTCTTTCTTCAGGTTCCATTTCATGAATGCTTTCACCATTAATTAGAATGTCACCACCAGTCACCTCATACTCTGGATGACCTGCAATCACTTTAGATAGTGTTGACTTTCCAGCACCGTTAGGTCCCATAATAGCATGCACTTCTCCTGGGCCAACTTTTAAATTTAGAGAGTCAATGATTGTTTTCCCCTCAACTGAAACGGTTAAATTTTTTATTTCTAACACAGTAGTTACCCCACGGAATTTTCAAGTTTTAAAGTTAATAATTTTTGAGCCTCAACCAGAAACTCTAAAGGAAGCTCACTAATTACATCCTTACAAAAGCTATTTACAATTAAGTTTATGGCATCCTCTCTAGATAACCCTCTTGATTGAAGGTAGAGAAGTTGCTCTTCATTCATTTTAGAAGTAGAAGCTTCATGCTCTACCTCACTAGAAGCGTTAAGAACATCAATATACGGGAAAGTGTTTGCAGAACACTTATTACCTACAAGCATTGAGTCGCACTGAGTATAGTTCCTGGCATCTTGAGCCTTTGATCCAATTGTCACTAATCCTCTATAGCTATTGTGGGATTGGTCTGCTGAGATTCCTTTGGAAATAATTGTTGATTTCGTATTCTTCCCAAGATGGATCATTTTTGTTCCTGTATCAGCCTGCATACTACCATTTGTGACAGCAACAGAGTAAAATTCTCCTACAGAATCATCTCCCTGCAATATACAGCTTGGGTATTTCCAGGTTATTGCAGCTCCAGCTTCAACCTGTGTCCAGGAAATTTTAGAGGCTCTTCCCTGACACTTCCCACGCTTAGTTACAAAGTTAAAGATGCCCCCTTTACCAGTCTTAGGGTCTCCTGAATACCAGTTTTGTACTGTTGAGTATTTGATTTCGGCCTCTTCTAGGGCAACTAGTTCTACAACAGCAGCATGTAACTGATTTGTATCAAATGCAGGAGCTGTACACCCCTCTAAATAGCTTACTTTGGAACCTTTTTCAGCAACGATTAGCGTTCTTTCGAACTGCCCTGTATTTCTTTCATTGATACGGAAGTATGTTGAAAGGTCCATGGGGCAGGTGACACCCTCAGGTATATAAACAAAGGAACCATCAGAGAATACAGCTGAATTAAGGGCTGCAAAGAAATTATCCCCAATAGGGACAACTGTTCCAAGATATTTTCTAACTATATCAGGATACTTTTTTACAGCCTCACTAATAGAACAAAGCACTACCCCTGCATCTTTAAGCTTTTGCTTAAATGTTGTGGCAATTGATACAGAGTCAAATACAACATCAACAGCAACATTCGCCAATTGCTTTTGCTCTTCTAGAGGAATCCCCAATTTTTCAAAAGTTCTTAAAAGCTCTGGGTCGACTTCATCTAAGCTCTTTAGCTTTTCAGCTTTTTTTGGTGCGCTATAATATATAATGTCCTGATAGTCAATCTTTTCATATTTAACATTCGGCCAGTCAGGCTCTTTCATAGTTTTCCATTTCTCAAAAGCTTTTAGACGAAAATCCAGCATAAACTCTGGCTCTTCTTTGATCCGAGAAATCTCTTTAATGATGTCAGCATTAAGCCCTTTAGGTAGGCTAACACTTTCAATAGGAGTAACAAAGCCATACTTATATTCATTATTTTGCTCTAAAAACTCTTCTTGAAGCATACAAATCTCTTTATTTAAAAAGGTTAAATTAGTCTTATAAG
>JAACFD010000190.1 GCA_009937555.1 Chlamydiales bacterium
GTCTCTTCAATAGATAAAATCGATTTGTTTTTTTCTTAACACAACCTCTTCCTTGCCATTGCTAAGGCGGTCGCAGTAAATTTTAAATCCTTCTTTGTCCATAAAAACCCTTAAATCAATTACTTAGTGAAAAGTATACCACATTTTATTAAAAAAAGTCATTTACTTAAAGTCTCTATCGCTATTTATTTTAGGAAATAGAATAAGTTATCAATATAAATTTTTTTTTTTACTAAATTAAAACACCTAAAATAAGGATTAAAAAAAACATGAGTAATTTCTTCCTCATCATTTCCTTTGTTGCCAGTGTTGCCTATTTGGTAGTTACCTTCAAAAAAGTGAAGGCTCTCCCAACTGGTAACGAGAAAATGCAGTCAATTGCGCTAGCAATACGAGAAGGGGCTATGGCCTTCTTAAATAGAGAATATAAAATCCTAGCTATCCTAGTTTTAGTTGTCGCATTCATGCTAAGCTTTACTATAAACTTTGCGACAGCGATTGCCTTTGCCCTAGGCGCTGTATTTTCAGCTCTAGCTGGTTATATAGGCATGCAGATTGCGACACTTGCAAATGTTAGAACAGCCCAAGCTGCTAGACAAAGCTTAAGTAAAGCGCTTAATTGTGCCTTTTCCTCAGGTACAATTCTAGGGTTTAGCGTTGTACTACTAGGCCTTTTAGGAATCTTCTTACTCTTCAACCTCTTTGGAGACCCCCTAATGCTTTTTGGGTTTAGCTTTGGAGCAAGTGCTGTTGCGCTGTTTGCAAGAGTAGGTGGCGGAATCTATACCAAAGCAGCAGATGTAGGTGCAGACCTTGTTGGAAAAGTTGAAGCTGGTATACCTGAAGATGATCCTAGAAACCCAGCTGTTATTGCAGATAATGTAGGCGACAATGTTGGAGATATTGCTGGGATGGGAGCTGACCTTTTTGAAAGTTATGTGGGCTCTATTATTGCTGCCATGGCACTAGGTTCACTAGCCTTTCAATTTAAAGGTATGGAGTATCCTCTACTAATTGCTTCAACAGGAATTTTATCTAGTATCGCTGCAACCTTTTTTGTAAAAGCTGAAGAAGAGTCACAGATACACAGTGCCCTTAGAAACGGCCTGTTAATTAGCAGTGGTCTGGTTACTTTATGCTCTTTGTACTTTAGTCAAAGCCTTTTTGGCTCTCTCAACCCATTTTTTGCTACTGTAGTGGGTCTGGTAAGTGGTCTTTTAATTGGCTTCTTCACAGAGTACTATACATCTTCTGATTACCAACCTGTAAAAAAGATTGCTGAAAGCTGTCAAACAGGCGCTGCTACAAACATTATTGAAGGTTTTGCAACTGGAATGATTAGTGTATGCTTCCCTGTGATTGTTATTGCATTAAGTATTGCACTGGCCTTCTACTTTGCAGGAACTTATGGTATTGCACTAGCTGCTGTAGGGATGCTTAGTACGCTGGGAATTAGTTTAGCTGTAGATGCTTATGGACCTGTAGCAGACAATGCTGGAGGTATTGCAGAAATGAGCCACCTTGAACCTGAAGTTAGAAAAAGAACAGATGCTTTAGATGCTGCAGGTAATACAACAGCTGCAATTGGAAAAGGCTTTGCTATTGGCTCAGCAGCTTTAACAGCTCTAGCTTTCTTTTCTACTTATGCTATCCCAACAAGACTAGAGGATATAAATATTATGGAACCTCTTGTTATCATGGGCTTATTCCTTGGAGGTATGATGCCTATGTTATTCAGTGGTTTGTCTATTAAGGCTGTAGGACGCTCAGCTTTTGAAATGATTCAAGAGGTTCGTAGACAGTTTGCAGAAACAGAGGGCATAATGGAAGGTACAACAAAACCTGATTATGCTCGCTGTGTTGATATTGCTACTAAAGCAGCTCTTAGAGAAATGATACTACCTGGCGCTTTAGCTATTATAGCTCCTATTTCAATAGGGCTATTTTTTAAGGCTGAAGCACTTGGAGGTTTTTTAGCTGGCGCCCTTGCAGTAGGTATTGTTCTAGCAATCCTAATGTCAAACTCAGGAGGCTCATGGGATAATGCTAAAAAATATATTGAAGAAGGAAACTTTGAAGGAAAAGGGTCTGAAGCGCATAAAGCCGCTGTCATCGGCGATACCGTCGGCGACCCTTTCAAAGATACTGCTGGCCCTAGCTTAAATATTCTCATTAAGCTAATGTCAACAACAGCATTAGTCTTCGCAAGTCATTTTGTATAAGACTCAAAGGCGCTCTACTCTACAGAGCGCCTTTTTTTTCTATTTTTAGTTAAGTTTTTACTTCCATATACCGATAGCTCTAGTACAGCCCCCTGCCTTAGATAAGCAAAAGGCAAAGCAAAAGGAGCTAAAAGTGGCAAATAAAATACATCAATCATCTAGTCAGAATGGACATAATGATCCTTCACTCCAGGAAACTGTTAGTAAGTATAAAAAACTGTTATGGTTAGGTCTATTAATTTGCCTACTAACTAGTATAGGTATAGCAAATCCATTTATACAAGGCTCGCACCTTATAAATGCTAACTTTATCAATGTATTGCCTCCTAGCTTTATAATCTTATCTTTCATTGCTGGTATTGGCTTATTCATTGGCACTGTATCCATCGAACGTTCAAAGGTTTGGGAACGCTCATTCAAGAATAAATTTCGACAGGATATGATCAGAAATACTACTTTACGTTTCCGCTGCTTCTTTAGAGAGGAACCAAGTGGTTCTATATGGGAAATCACAAATATCAGTCATTTTGATTGGGATAAAGCCGTTATCTTAATTGAGCAAAAAGAAGATAAGACTATTGTTGGTACTGAAAAATACAATATCAATAATGTTAGGGTTAAGGGTAAGATCGCTATTCACTCTAACTTTCATGTAACTCCTTCTAGTAAATGGCGTGTTATGGTCATTACAAAAGAGGGTTATCACGTAAAATTCCCAGACTTTTTAAAGCGTTTTGATCTTGAAAAAGCAAAAAAATATATTGTTGATGGCGCTTAAAAAAGGCGCTATCACTTTACTAAGTCTCTGGTAAGAAAAAGTTACCGGAAAATGCCCACTCTACATATAATCTGCTGGTAATCTACATTAAACTTATTATAATATAGCCCTTATGGATTTTCACATCCTACAGCACTGGCTTAATAAATCACTTGAATTGTTGGGGTTACCATGGAAGAAATATTACTGAACATTGAATCGAAAGAGATTAGGTATGCCCAGCTACAAAATGGTCAGCTAAACGACCTTATAGTTGAAAGAAATAAAGCTCGGCAGTTAACTGGGAACATATACCGCGGAAAAGTTATCAATATCCTTCATAATATCCAATCTGCTTTTGTTGATATTAATGAAGGCGAAAATGGCTTTATCCATATTTCTGATATCATAGAAAATACACAAAAGTTTGAGAAAATCTTCGATATGGATTTTGACCTAGACTACGACATATCTAATGTTGACCCTAGGCTTAAAAAGGATATCGCAATTGAAGAGGTCTTAAAACTAGATCAACCTGTATTAGTTCAAGTTGTAAAAGAACCTATTGGTACAAAAGGGGCTAGGCTTACCTCTAATATCTCTATAGCAGGAAGGTATCTTGTCTTACTACCTAATACCCACCATAAGGGTGTTTCAAGAAAAATAGAAGATCGTGCAACTCGAGAACGCCTCAAAAAAATTATTCGCTCTTTTGAAATGCCAAAAGAAATGGGAATGATTTGTCGAACAGCCAGTAAAACAGCTTCTGTTGAAGCTCTAGTTGCAGAAGCAAAAGATCTGTTTTTAACCTGGAACCAAATAATCGAGAACTTCCATAAAAGCTCTTCACCTTGCTTGCTTTATCAAGAGTCTGACTTAATTAAGCGAGCCTTGCTTACAGCAGTAGATAAAAAGTATGATCGCATCTTAATTGACGACTACCACACATACCAAGTATGCAAAAAACTCTGCTCAAAATATAAAAATGAGCATAACCTTAGAGTTGAGTATTATAGAGATCAAGTGCCGATGTTCGAACGCTTTAATGTGGAGCGTGAAATTGAGAAAACACTACGACGTAAAATATGGACTCCTAGCGGAGGGTATTTATACTTCGATAGAACCGAAGCTATGTATACCATTGATGTAAACTCTGGACGTAGCCAAAGCTCAGAACCATCAAATGTAGAAGAAACCATTGTAAGAATCAATTTAGAAGCTGCTGAAGAAATTGCAAGACAACTGCGTCTTAGAAATATCGGGGGGCTTATTATTGTTGATTTTATCGACATG
>JAACFD010000191.1 GCA_009937555.1 Chlamydiales bacterium
GAGATAGACTCTAATTTACCTTGTTGAATTAATAGACCTTCTACCTCCCCATCAAGAACAACATAGTAATCTACAGCAAACTCACCCTTCCTAACGACGATCTCATCTTCTGGAAAAATCTCAACATTAGCATGCTCCAGTAGAACTTTTTTCTCTTCTTCTGTTAAGGTGTTAAAGAATTCGATTTCCTCTAGTAGCGCTCTTTTGTCTGCTGTTTTTATTTTCTTCATGTCCTTACCCATTAAGTTCCCTTACAGTTAGAAGTATCAGATTAAGTTTTTTTATCCAATCTAAAAGCAGTCCTACCATGGCTAATTAATACTTCTGTCTCTGACATTTGACTATTTAATCATTTTAGTGTTAATTGGAGCCTTTGACTAAGAGTTAGTTGAGCATATGTTAGCACTTTTTCACACTAGGCGAAGGCGTTGCCTATCTACTTTAGGACGCGCTTTATTAATCACTTACGTATCTGCTTTGCCTGCGTTACATGCTACAAGCTCTTTGCCAAATAAAAAACCTAACCCATTAATTACCAGTCATTCTGAAGATCTCGCTATAAGAAAACTGCTTAGCACTTCAAAAAGCTCTTCATTCCCCAAGCTATTTTTTAATCAGACTAAGCCAAGCCATATTCTTGCTGATAGCTTTAGCACTGAAGAGCAGTCTAAACCTGAAGACTCTGTTAGTCTTAAGTTAAAGAAAGTAAAAATAAACTCGCTTAGAAAGGGCCCATTACCAAGCCTTTTTTCTTCTACACAAAATGTGCCAAGCAAGAGGGCTGAAAAGCCAGCACCAAAAGCTAAGTTTAAAAAAGCTAAAGCGAAGGTAAAACATACCCCTCATGCTGCGGTGTTAACGCAAGCTCCAGCTAGTAACCTATTTGAAAAAGCCTTTGGAGCTAAAAGAAAGCCTAAGAGCCATCAATTCTTAGCTCCTATTCTCATCAATAAAGAAAAAAAGCAACGAGTTTTAACTAGAGTTAAACAGGGAAAAGTAAGTTTTCAGGCTTCTTCATTTTCTAGATGGATTCAACCGCTAGTTCAACCTGAGATTAACCAAAAAGTTTTAGCTGTCATGGGTGAGGATGGCTTTATTGACCTTGATAAGCTAAGAGAAATTGGCTTTGAAGCATTTTTCGATGAAAGTAAACTCTACCTATCTATAAATGTCCCCGCTGAACTTCGTCGTCATCAGACCCTGGCCCTTAGAAAAAGACACTCTTTAGAAGGTTTGGATTACCTAGAGCCCTCCGACTTCTCAGCCTACTTAAACTATTACGCTAGCGGAAGCTATAATAAGTCTCACATAGCCTCTAAGTGGGACCCGTTTCGTACCCGCTGCGAATCCTCTGTAAACTTCAACCAGTGGGTTTTAGAAAACAACTTTATCTACTCTAATGATCCCAAAAGCACTAGATGGCAACATAGTTTTAAGCGTCTATCTTATGATATTGAAGATAACATGGCTAGAATGAGTTTTGGGGATTTTAACGAATCAACTCCAAATTATAGAAACGTCTCCGGATACGGTGGTGTGGGGATTAGTAGGCTCTTTAGTCTAAACCCAAGTTATGACAAAGCTCCTGGATCAAGCCAAGAGTTCTTCTTGGAAAATCCTTCAAAAGTCGATGTCTATGTCAATGGCACTCGCAGTAAAACTTTCGAGCTTGATTCCGGTTTACACACATTTTCAGACTTTACTAGAGAAACCGGCTATAGTGAAGGGCAAATACGTGTTAGGGACCGCTATGGAAAGGTAGAGTGGATTAACTTTTCTTTTTACTATGATCCAAAACTGTTAAAAGAAGAGACTTATGAATTTTCATACAATGTCCTATATCCAAGGTATACAGAAAGAGGCAAAATACTTTACCGAGCCTCTCACCCAACTTTAGACCTTCAACACTACTATGGTGTAAGTAAGCATTACACAGTTGGAGGCTATCTACAGAAAAATAAAACTCAAGGTATCTATGGTTTTCATAACCTACTTTCAGTTTTATCTGGCAGACTAAATATAGACTCTGTTTTTACCACTCACAAAGATATACCCAGTAGCTACGCTTTAACAGTAAAGTATAGCTACTACCCTGATAACACTGAAGAAACTGAAAAGAAAGTAATGTGGTCTTTTGCAGCTCAACACAAAGGCAAAAATTTTACGCCTTTAGGTAGCTCAGCTGGCAATAACTCAATAGCCTGGGTTCTATCTAGCAGCCTTAATAAAAAACTTGGAAAAGACCTGCAGGGTTCTGCTAGTTTAAATCTTGAATTTGCAAGAAACAAACCTTCAAATGGCTACTTCTGCAACCTTGGCGTTGATAAGCTTTGGACCCCTCAGCTAGATACCTCCCTGCAAATTCAATTTAAAAAAGACACGCTTAACCAATCAGACTTTGGAGTTATTTTTACCCTTAGCTGGAACATCACAGGAAATGAGGCTCAGTTGTCACACACTTATGATAGCATAGCTAATGAAAGGAGCTTTGACTATAGCTATAACCACAGCTTACTACCTAGAGCAGAAAGTGTAGATATTGGTTATACTGTAAGACCTGAAGATACCATATTTGACATTAACCTTAACCGAAGCTCAGACCTTTTTTCAGGAGGTCTTGATATCAACTACTTTAAAGATGAAACCAACCATAACGATACCACACATATAAGTGGTAATATCAATTCAGCATTTGTTTTTGCTGATGGACAGTTAGCCATGTCACGTCCCGTGTCTAATGGCTTTGCGATGTTTACACCAAACTGCAATGTTAAAAGCTGGGATGTTTTTGTTAACCCAACACAAGACACTTATCTATCCAAAAGTTCTACTTTAAATCCTGCAGTTGTCACTAATTTAAGTGCCTATCAGCCTCGACATTTCTACCTAGAAGCCCCTAAAATCCCTCCTGGTTTTAGTATTGGAAAAGTAAACTATAGGCTAAAGCCTAAGAATAAGTCTGGCTTCAACATTCCTGTCGGAGAAGACTCTTCCATTATGTTAAGCACAACTTTGGTAGACCAAAATGGAGCGCCTCTATCTCTTAAAGCTGGGAAAGTTATTCACCTAGATAAAAACAAAGAGCCCATTCAATTTTTCACTAATAAGAAGGGTAAACTAAGAATTTTGGGTCTCTACCCAGGAAAGTTTATTATTAAGGTGTACGCCCCTGGCTATAAAGAAAAAAAGATGATATTCACAAAGGATGACAAGGGAGTGTTAAAACTTGAAAGGCTTGTTATCCCTAAAAAAATGGATGAAACATTAGATTGCCCTAGCTGTAACAGTTAACTCATCCGTGTAATCACCATGCATTTTTTCATCAACACTTCCAACAGTGATCAATAGATCATAGATATCGCCTGTTGAAGCTGTACCAGAAGGCTCTGTATGTACAAGGTGATTGCCAGACCCTGAAAGGTCAATACTAGAACCATCAAAATCTACTAGGTATTCAATTTGGTGATACACTCTATCGGAAGTAGGAACCTCTGAATAAGCTGTATGTCTTAAGTTTCCTCGATTAGAAGAGTTTAGTAAGATTTCATAACCAGCATTACTAAGCACCTTTAAATCTAAGTCTCGATACTCCCCTTCCTCAAGCTCTCCAAAATCTAAGTTATAACTAGTTACTTCACTTAAGCCCCCTCCAGAAGGGCCAATAAATAAGCGTAGTATTGCAGGCACAATAGCTTTGAACGTTACATTTTTACTAGCGTTTTGGCTATGGCTAGCATTTAAATTCCCCTTATACAACCTCAACTTAACACTGTCTGTATAAGTTCCTTGAGGTACAATCTGTTCAGGATAAACCACATAGTAGTAGCTTTGCGACTGCTTTCTTGGTTTGCCGGCATCGGTTACATGCCCTGCGATAACTTCGCTGTCTGTTGCATCAGGCTTTTCTTTTAGCACAGTATTTTGCCCCGATGACTTGTAGAGCTGATAAGAAAGCTGATAACTCCCTTTAGTGAGAACTCTATTATAGCCACTTGCCCCTCCATCAGAAAAGGTGATAAAAAAGTCCGTGTCCTCACCGCTTTTATAGGTCACATAAAAATCCTTAGTAGCTCCATCTACTAACTGCTCATAAGCAGTAGAATCAAAACAATCATAACGATTATTACCTGTACCAGACCAAGTTACAGTATTTGAATGACTTAAACCTAAGTTTCCACCACCTCCTCCCCCTGCATCTAGCAAAGAAAAAAAGGAAAGTGAAAATAAGCTAAAAAATAAAGGGAGGTAAAT
>JAACFD010000192.1 GCA_009937555.1 Chlamydiales bacterium
AAAAGGTGAGGTAGAGGCCGCTGGAGCAAAAAATGCTGTAACTAAAGTCCTCGTAGCTTCTTTACTTTCTGATAAAAAATGCTTAATTAAAAACGTTCCCAATATTGGGGATGTAGAAGTCACCGTCCGTCTGTGCCAGGAAATAGGCATGGATGTCAATTGGGATAAAGAGAAAAAGACACTTGAGATACAAACTAAAGAACTAACGACTTCGTATATTCCCCAAAGGTTTTCTGGCTCTAACCGTATTCCCATCTTGATGATCGGAGCTCTTTTAGGGAGAACCAGTGAAGATATTATCGTTCCAACTTCAGGCGGTTGCTCCATTGGTAAGCGTTCTGTTGATTTTCACATTCATGCCCTAGAAAAACTTGGGGCTAAGATTGAATATAGAGAAATGAAAAAAGAAGGGGCCTATTTTGCTCATGCACACCATGGATTAAAAGGGGCTATCATAGAACTACCCTACCCTTCAGTTGGAGCAACTGAAAACACATTACTAGCTAGTGTCAGAGCAAAAGGCACAACTGTAATCAAAAATGCTGCTATTGAACCTGAAATTATTAACCTTGTTTTATTTCTACAAAAATTAGGTGCTCGCATTTCTTTTGATTCAGATAGAACCATTATTATCGAAGGCACGCAAGAGTTTTATGAAGTAGAACATACGATTTTACCCGACCGTCTTGAGATAGCTTCGTACGGCATGGCTGCTGTAGCTACTAAAGGTAATGTTTTTATCAAAGGCGCAAAACAAGAAGACTTAATCACCTTTCTTAATAAGCTGCGATCGATAGGAGGGCAATTTAAGGTTTATGATAGCGGTATAGAATTCTTCTACAAAAAACCTCTAAATGGCAGCCTACATATTGAGACTAACGTCCATCCAGGCTTTGCCACTGACTGGCAGCAGCCTTTTGTGGTTTTATTAACTCAAACTGATGGTATGTCTATTGTCCATGAAACAGTTTATGAAAAACGCTTTGGTTACACCCAAGCTTTGAAAGAAATGGGTGCTGATATTCAGTTATTCAAACACTGTCTTGGTGGAAAAGCATGTCGCTATGTAAACCAAGACTTTGAGCATAGCCTAGTCGTAAAAGGCCCTATCCCTCTTCAGGCTGCTAGCATTTCAATTCCTGATCTGCGCGCGGGTTTTGCCTATGTACTGGCTGCTCTCGTTGCTGACGGAGAATCGACGCTAACAGGCCTACACTACTTAGACAGGGGTTACGAAAACCTACAAGAAAAGCTATCTTCTTTAGGAGCTATTATTTCAAGAGAAGAGATACAGTTAGTAAAAAAAGCTCCAGCAGTAAGCAAAGCAAATCCTACTGTAATACCATCTAGTAGCTAGTGTTTAAATGGTTGATAATAAATAACTACTCTAATAAACTACTGTCCATCTAGCTAAATTAGTTCCTTATCAAATTTAACGAAAAATTAGTTATCATGTCTTTGGTGATGAAACAAGCTCCTATATGGAGAAAAATACAAAAAAATAATTTTACTAAGGCTGATTCTCTAGCTGAATTTCTAGAGCTGGATGAAGAAAAGCGCCAGCAGTTAGTTTCAAAAAAACACTTCCCAATGAATATCCCCAGAAGACTTGCTGAGAAGATGGAAAAAAACACCCTATCCGACCCTCTTTTCATGCAGTTTGTAGAGCTAAAAGAAAGTAACTCTGTAAATGCCCCAGAAAACTTCATCAAAGACCCTGTTAAAGACAGTTTTTTCCAGAAAACTCCCTACATTTTACATAAGTATCATGGACGTGTGCTCTTTATGCCAACAGGAGCTTGTGCCATGCACTGCCGCTACTGCTTTCGTCAAAATTTTGATTACACCCCTTCTTCTCAAGGCTTTGAAAAAGAAAAGGAGTATTTAAAGCTTCACCCCTCGATACAAGAAGTGATTCTAAGCGGGGGAGATCCCTTATCACTATCTAATAGCAAGCTAGAGGAAATATTCACCCTTCTAGAAGAGATCGAGCATGTTAAAATCATACGATTCCATACACGCTTTCCCATTGGAATCCCAGAGAGGATTGATGATGGCCTTCTGAGTATTCTAAAAAAATCTAGCAAACAAATTATTTTTATTATCCACAGTAACCACCCTAAAGAGCTAGATGCTGAAGTTTGCGATTCTCTTAAAAAGATTCAGCAGCTAGCTATTCCTGTAATGTGCCAATCAGTTCTACTTAAGGGTGTTAACAACAGCACAATGACTCTAAAAGAGTTGTTTCTTAAATTGGTAAAAAATGGGATAATTCCCTATTACTTACATATGCTCGATTATGTTGAGGGCAGCGAAGCTTTCCATGAAGAAGAGAGCGAAGCTATAAAGATAATGGATAAACTTAGGGAAATACTACCAGGTTATGCTCTACCTAGGCTAGTAAGAGAAGTACCTTTTAAAACAAATAAAACTCCTGTGAATTAATATGTTAAAATCTTATGAACATCATCTATTTCACTTAAAAAATTTTCAGGGTCCTCTTGATTTCCTTCTATATTTAGCTCAGAAAAAAGAATTAGATCTTACCAGGATTTTCATAAAGAATATTATTGAAGAGTATTTATCTGTCTTAAAAGCAAGAGAGGAACTTTCCATTGATGCTGGAGGTGAGTTCCTAGCCCTTACTTCATATCTACTTTTTCTTAAGAGTCAGGCGCTACTTCCAAATGAGAAAAAAGACTTTGACCCGGAAGAGCTTGATCCTAAGTTTGAGGTTATCCATAGCATTTTAGACTATTGCCAGTTCAAAGAAGCAGCGAAATCATTTGGTCAAAGAGAAAGAGAACAGCATGCTTTTTTCTATAGAGGGGGCATAAAAAAACAAGAGGTTAGCAAGAAAGGTAAGGGCTTAAGATACTTAGAACTTAAAGAACTTGCTGGGGTATTTGAAAACCTCCTAGATAAGGCTAAGACAAGGCAGCCAGGCAATATTGAAGATGAAGCTTTTCTTGTTTCAGATAAAATAAAATGGTTAAAAGTTGCACTAAGTGAAAATAATAGACTATCAATTGAAACTGTTTTTGATATAGAGAAGCCAAAAGAAGAACTAATCGTTACTTTCCTAGCAACACTAGAGTTAATTAAATATCAATTCCTAGTCATTTATGAAGACACGGAAAGACAAGCTATTTTTTTAGAAAAGAAGGCTGAGGAGCAAACTATCTAATGGAAACAGAAGACGACATACAACTACTTCAAGAAAATGTGGAAGAGGCTCAGGAAGAAAAAACACCTTCTTCCCCCTATACTCATCAAGCACCTGTCCCTTCTCAAGAAGCCCAGCAAGCTATTAAAAAACTAATGAAAGAAGAGGAGCAGCTTGATCTTAAACAGAAACTTAAGTCATGTATTGAAGCTCTACTTTTCTCTTCGGATACCCCTTTGCGCTTCAATAGAATTAGGGAGATTTTAGAGAGTATAGAGCCTATCAAACCCCGTTTCCTTCAGCAACTATTAGCAGAAATACAGTATGATTACCATAGCCAACGCAGAGGATTTGTTCTTGAGGAGATCGCTGAGGGCTACATCATACGGACTTCTAGCGACTTCTCTGCACAGCTTGCCCTTCTCCACTCAAGCAAACGTATAGAAAAGCTATCTCATGCTTCAACGGAAGCTCTAGCAATTGTAGCCTACAAGCAACCAATTACCCGAGCTGGAATTGACGCTATAAGAGGGGTAGACTCTAGTGGAGCTCTACACAACTTACTTGAAAGAGATTTAGTAGAACCTGTTGGGAAGCAAAGCTCTCCAGGAAGGCCGACTCTATACGGAACAACCCCCTACTTTCTGCAATACTTTGGTCTGAGGGATTTAAGTGAACTTAAAACCATTCATCAGTTAGAAGCGATAGAAATTCACGAGCAGGAAGAGCAAAAGCAGCAAGAAGAAAGTGAAAAAGAAGCTTCTGCACCTACTACTGAAAGCTCAATAACCGAAGAAAGAGAAG
This sequence comes from Chlamydiales bacterium, assembly GCA_009937555.1. Lineage (GTDB taxonomy): Bacteria > Chlamydiota > Chlamydiia > Chlamydiales > JAACFD01 > JAACFD01. Next base: position 3,971 of record JAACFD010000192.1, read on the forward strand.
CGCAGCTGCCCAGCAGTAGTGAAAGTAAGGAAAATTTTGAAATTTCTACAGAAGAAGAAATAGAGGAAGAGGAAGGGTTAAGTCTATCCATTGACCTAGCTCCTTCAGAGTAAATTTTATAAATATTTATTTTAAAACTGAAAAGCAAAGTCCTTATTTTAAGTAGGATTGAGCTTGTCAGTTGCTATTAATTGAGAAGATAGGCTATGCTTG
>JAACFD010000193.1 GCA_009937555.1 Chlamydiales bacterium
GTATTGCCTCTCTTCTCTTTGATCAATTACACCAACACCTTTATACAGACTCAACATGCTATTTATAAGACGCTTAATGTTCATTATAGATTATTTAAAGGTTAAGATAATTTCACTCAACTCCCAGGGATCCAGAAAAAAATGGTGCTAAAAAAGCTATGTAAAAATATTGTTAAAATGTCATTCCTTCGCTATGTTAGCGACTTCAACCTAAGTTAAATAAGGAGTCTTTATGAGTATAGCAAAGAGCAAAAAAGTGATTGATAAGCCCTGGGGACATGAAGAGCTCTTAGAACTTAATCAGCGCTATATGTTTAAAAAGCTATTTATGAAGCAAGGACATTGTTGCAGTCTTCAATATCATGAAAAAAAACAAGAGACCGTTTATCTTCTTGAAGGCAAGCTTAAACTATATCTAGGTAACTCGGCAGATGATTTAGAGATCATTCATATGTTACCAGGAGATAGTATTACCATTACACCAGGCCAAATACATCGTATGGAGGCGGCTGAAGATGCTTACTATTTAGAATCTTCAACTCCTGAAATTGATGATGTAGTAAGAATTGAAGACAATTATAACCGGGTTTAAATCTTGTGGAAAATTACAAAGTTTTTATCCCTACTGCAGGGATTGGTAGCCGTGTCAATGAAAATGCCCCTCATATTAATAAGGCACTTATATCAGTGGGCTATAAGCCTGTTATCTCTCATATTATTGATAAATTCCCTAAAAATATTGAGATCGTGATTGCTCTTGGATACAAAAAGGACTTTGTTAGAGATTTTCTAGAACTTGCGTACCCAGAACGTAAAATTACCTTTGTAGAAATATCGAATTACGACAAAGAGGGCTCTGGACTTGGTCTAACCTTGCTTGAGTGTAAAGATCATCTACAGTGCCCTTTTATTTTCTCCTCAAACGATACGATTGTTGAAGAGCATATCCCGGAGCCAAGCTATAACTGGATGGCCTACGCAGATGCTGAGGATACGACAGAATACCGCTCTGTAAGGGTTAAAAATAATAGCGTTTATGAGATTTGCTCAAAAGGTGCTACAGGTGATGCTTTAGCTTATATAGGGCTTGCAGGAATACATAACTTCCAAGATTTTTGGAGTGCTATGGAAGAAGGGAAGGATAAGGGTTCTATTGCTATTGGTGAAAGCTATGGCCTAAAATTTCTTATTGAGCATGGGATATCTACCTCAAAATTCACCTGGCATGACACAGGGAATCCCCAAGCACTTAAAGTTACAAAGCAGCACTTTGATTCAAAAAAAGATATTAACGTGTTAGAAAAGGAAACCGAAGCAATTTGGTTTGTTGATCAAAGGGTCGTTAAGTTTTCATTAGATGAAAAGTTTATCGCCGATAGAGTCAAACGGACTCAATTTCTAAAAGGAGCTGTCCCAAAGGTTTTAGATCATAGAAAAAATATGTATGTTTATCAAAAAGCTGAAGGTGAGATTTTTGCTAAAAAGCCTGAAAAAGCTTATTTAACTTTTTTTCTTAACTGGATGGAAAGCTTTTGGGCTGAAAAAAAACTTAATGAAAAAGAGTCAGAGCATTTCCAGCAGACTTGCTATAACTTTTACAAAAACAAAACTTACCAAAGAGTGGAGCAATACTTTAAGCGTTTTGAGCTATTTGACTCAGAGGAAATCATCAATGGAGAAAAGGTTCCCAAGCTTCAAACTATTTTAAGCATGGTTGATTGGGAGCTACTAAGCCAGGGTACAGCTGTGCGCTTTCATGGTGACTTGCACTTTGAGAATATAATCATTTGTGAAAATGCCACTTCCCCCTTTACATTACTTGACTGGAGACAAAATTTTGGAGGAATTACCGAATATGGGGATCTCTACTACGATCTTGCGAAATTAAACCATGGTTTTATTATTGCACATGAGTTGATCAATCAAAATCATTTCGAGGTATTTAACAGAATTAACCAGGTGAATTTTGACTTTCTACGAAAACAGAAACTGGTCACCTGCCAAGAAGCCTTAAGAAATTGGGTCATTGAAAAAGGTTACAACTACTACAAAGTAGAGCTTTTAACCTCTCTTATCTTCCTAAATATTGCCTCCCTTCATCACTATCCCTACAGCTCTCTTCTTTTCTATCTTGGAAAATCTGAGCTTTTCTCTCTTATTAATCGAAAATTAGAATCTAATAAACATATTTCAAAGACAGAGCTAACACATGCAAACCCTTAATGCACAAACAGAAGGCATCAACTTAGGTAGTGGCGGTTCATGGAGCAGCCCTAAATGGGTGGGTATCGACCAGATTAACGGTAAACTATTAGATGAGAACTCTATACTCCCCTTTGACAATGAATCCATTAAGTATGTCTTCTCATCTCATTTTTTTGAGCATACTCCATATTCTACCTTAATCAGACTACTAAAAGAGAGTTACCGTGTTTTGAAAAAAGATGGGGTAATAAGAATTATAGTCCCTCATTTTGCCTTACTTCTAAGAAAATACCTTGAGAATGATGAAACATTTTTTAAGGAGGTTATTGGCTTTAAAGGCAGGCAAGAATGGAGCGAGTTTAAAGTAGAAAATACTTTAGAAAATATTTTACTACACTGGTTTTGTAACTATGACTCCCCTAGATATGAAATAGTTACTAGTGAAAAGGAAATGGACTTAGATCATAAAGACAAAAATGGTAAGGCTAAACCAAAGGTTCCCTGGCCACCAGAAAGATATATTAAGGGCTTTTACAGGGGCCCACCACAAAATATCCAAAAGCAACTAGTTAATGAAAAGGCAAGAACTCTTTCTGTAGAAGAATTTGGTGACTGGGCTGTTTCTTTAGTCTCTATAGAAGCTAAAGAACCCCCTTGTGGTCATGTAAACACGCTAACTTTTGATCGATTGGCTGACTATCTAGAAGAAATAGGTTTTTCTAAAGTCTATTTGTCTTCACATCAAAAATCATGTTTACCGATATTCAACAACGATAATTTTGATAAAAACCGTCGTTCAACGCACAGCCTTTATGTTGAAGCTATTAAATAGGAGTTTATTTATGACAACATCAAGCAAGTTATCTTCTCAACAACTAAAGGAGCTTTCCCAAAAGTATTTTTATGCCTTTGCAAATAAGGATCTAGCTTCTTTAGATACAATATTTTCTTCTGCAGTTACTTTATTTGATCCAATTGTCCAGAAAGTATCAGGTAAGAAAGCTGTTTTAGAAGTAAACAAAAGCATTTTTTCAGGTTGCTCAACCATCGAATTTAAACATATTTCCCTATTTATAAATGAGGAAAAATCATCTGTTGCTGCTGAGCTTGAGATCTTATTTGACTCAACTAAAATTGTAAATGTTGTAGATATTTTACAGTTTAATGAAAGCGGTAAAATTACATCAATAATAGCATACTTAGACTCTAAGCAAGTTCTTAGCTCATGATACAAAATATAGCAGACAGTCTTAAAGACCTATTTGATAGTAATAAAGAACTTTGTATTATAGAAGTAGGTGCCCATATAGGCTCTTTAACCAAAGAGCTTCAAGAAGCTTTCCCAAAAGCGATAATACATTGTTTTGAACCTACTGAAGGCTTATTTGAGCAGTTTAAAATCATTTTTAGAGATGAAAAAAACATACATATCTATCCTTATGCTATGAGTGATGTTGAGGGAAAAACTACCCTCTTTTGCAACTACTACCCTGCTAGTAACTCTTTAAAAGAGTTATCTCCTAATCAAGATAATGGCTTTGCTAAATCAATAGATAGAAAAACTGTCATCTGCACTAAGTTAGAAGCCTTTTATCGTGGTCATCGATTAGAAAAAATTGATCTACTTATTCTGGATGTAAACGGATCCGAGTGTAATATAATAAAAGGAGCTATACCGCTTATATCCCAAAATAAGATAAAGGCTATCTGTATCTGCCATGTGGAAAAAAATATTTATAAAAACCAAGATAGTCTTAAAGAGATCCAAGAGCTTCTCAGCTCTCATGCTTACATAAACTACTACAGTACTAACCTAAAAGTAGAAAAAGATGGTTCCTTAAAAAAATCATTTAGTCTATTCATCCCACAGGAGACTACCATATGCGTATAGCTCTTTGCTTTTTTGGTATTGTTGGAGGAATGCAAGGAAGAGATGGGAAAGGTTTCCCATTATCCCCTAAAATAGGCTATGA
>JAACFD010000020.1 GCA_009937555.1 Chlamydiales bacterium
TTGTCTTTTAACTGCTGAAAGACAGGTCTAATTCCATTAGAAGTAACGGATTCACAAATTAAATCAACCCCCTCAACAGCTTCCATTAAATTATCTGTAAAAGACATGTTTTTAAGGGGCACTGCACCAGGAAGGTTTGGATGCGCCTTTCCTTGTTTTAAAGTATCTACTAACTCTTTTTCAATTGACCACATTATTAAGTCGTGGCCATTACGTGCCAATACATTAGAAAGGCAATACCCCCAAGTTCCAATACCCAGAAAGGCTATCTTCACTTCTACTTCTCCGCTTGTAAATAGTTTGAGTCTAATTTTTCAAGATTTTGATAATAATTTATCAAATCCTCAGTAGGATAATAGAAGTCCTGAGATAATTCAAACTCTTTATAAGATACTGTTCTACCGGTAAGCTGATAAAAAATCTGCTTATCTCTCTTAAGTAACGCTGAATGAACTGATTCTAAACTATCTTTACCCTCAGCATTTTTTAATGGACTAAAGCAAACCTCTCTTGGATATAGTAGAGTTTTAACTCTACCAACCTCTGCTTGCTCTAGAATATCAAAGATAAACTTTTCATACTTATAAGCCATAATAGACTCTTGTTTTTTTATCTTTGTATTCCATCTACTTGCTTTTTTATGTGCTTGATGCAATGGAAAAGCTTTACCTGATTTGACTGAATCTTCAACAAAATTTAAGTTAAAACAAAACATGCTTAGGTTAGCACTTTGGAAAACCAGCTCTCCATTAGAGTGAGTTGCTTGCTTTTGCTTTTCATCAAGTTCTATGTACTCAACTACTTTGACCTTATCTTCAGCTTGAACAACTACTCCTACCTTCTCATTAGGATCAACTCTGTTAGTAGCTTTTATGCTTACTTGATTTTTATGAAAGTGTTGAAAACCAACAAGTTCAAAGTCATAAGGATCAGCTAAAGGGTTATCGATTTGAATAAAAACTAATTGTTCAACCCCTTGGGATTTCCAGTCTTGATAAAAGTCAGCTGCAACTAGGTGCTCTAAAGAAGCTCCGTTTCCATCAGGGCCTTCTGCTAGTACCCCAGGCTCTTGATAAAATATTTTCCCTTCTTCATCAAGAAATGGCAGCATCTCTTGCGTGAAAAACTTCACCTGTTCAGGCTTTAGACCAAAGAATTCATTTTCTTTAAAAAACTGTTTAACTTCTGCATCATTTATCGGGGAAGTCATGATAGCAATAGGGAGCTCTCTACCTACAAGCCTCCCACAAGCAGCTACTTTTTCTGAAAAAATCTGAAAAAGACTTTTTTCTTTCACAATAGATACGGGATACATTCCTTTTGCGTGAGCAAAACCAAGGCGCGTCCCCTGACCTCCAGCTACTACCAAGCAAGCAACTTTCCCTTGGGCAACAAGGTCTTTGCCTATATCCATCATTTCTTCATTACCAGCATGAAAGACATCTTTCAAGGGAGAAATTTGATCAGAATCGGTTACTTCATTTTTATAAGCTTTGTGATAAAGCTCAAGTCGCTTTACTTTTTGCCTGTCTACAGGCTCGCCCATAGCTATATCTGTTTGGTTTTGCATATGCAGCTGCTCTAAATGTGTAGATTTATAATCGACAACAGCCATTGGTGGTAAGTCAAAAAAAAGCATGTAATTTGTCTGTTTATCCTATGAATCTGATTTAGGCTTATCGCCTTTTACCTGCTCAAAAAGCTCAGTATTTTCTAAGTAACGTTTATTTTTTAAATACGATATCATCACATCTTTATAAAAAGGCTCGACTGATGGATCTGGAGATTTAGCCCAAACATCTAAAACATTACCAGCCTCTTTGGCTTTTAAGTGGGCCAGTATAGCCCCAGCCCTGAATGGAGAGAATTTCTCTAACTGTTTAGCAATTTTCTTAGGCTTTTTACCTGTATAGAGTTCTGCTTGCATCTTCACGTCTTCCTGAAACTCATCTTTTGATATCGCCCGGATGTAATCAATATCGTTCTCTACTTTTTTTGCATAGTCTTGGATCTGCTTTTGCATTGAGTTGTAGGCTCTAAGCTGAGACATCATTGATGTGTTTAAACGCTTCTCTGTATTCATGTTTACTAGAATTTCTCTAGATAAAGTCTCTAAGCCCTCATTAACTTTTTGATCACTATCTTTTGCTGCTGAAGCAGTTTTCTTTTTTACTGTGTCAGCCTGAGCTATTAGCTGGTCTTCTTTTTTAGGTTCTTTAGTAAGTTCATTAGCAATAAACCCTGCGGTACCTAGAGCCACACCTGCTGATAAAACTCCTGCAATAATAGCTTTTTTACTCATCAGTTAGCCCCTTTTTTCTAGCGAATTTAGCCATAGATTGATCATCTATCTCTTTGCCTTCCTGTTTATTAAATTGGTCCTGCCATTCAAGAAATTTTTTCTCTTTGAGGTTCTCAAGCGTTTTCTTTTCTTTTCTCGCTTTAATATAAGCTTGTCGCTTTTTTGCTTCAACGTTTCTTAACTTCATAACGTCATCTTGCTTTTGTGAAATCCTCTCGCTTAAAGACTTTAGATAAGAAACATATACTTTATAGTCATGAACACCTTTTTCTTGTTGCTTCTCACTCTTCCAGTCACTTTCTAAGCTCTTTTTTTCTACATCTAGTTCAAGTACCATCTGCTCAAGCTTACGAATCTCTAGCACTACTTTCTCAAGGTCTTCTTTAGCTTTACTCTCTAGCCCTTCTTTTACTTTAAGAACTGTCTCTAAACTAAAACTAAACTTCTTCATTAGTCACCCACAATATTTTTCAATTGTGTCAAGGTCTCTTCCATAGAAGAAAACTCATTTACTCCCTGATTTAAGAAGCTTAGTACAGCATCTATTTTACTTAAAGCTCTATCAACTTTTGGATTACTACCTTTAACATAAGCTCCAATGTTGACAAGGTCTTCTGTCTCATAATAGGCTTGCAATATCTCTCTTAGGGCTCCAGCTGCCTGTATATGTTCTTTATCAGCAATATCGGTCATCACTCTAGAAAGGCTATTTAGGATATCAACAGAGGGGAAATGGTTGGCTGCAGCCAGCTTCCTAGAAAGGATAATATGCCCGTCTAAAATAGAACGCACCGTATCAGCTATAGGGTCATGTAAGTCATCCCCTTCCATTAAAATAGTGTAAAAGCCTGTGACAGAGCCTGAGTCTGAGTTACCTGATCGTTCTAGTACTTTGGGAAGGTTTGAAAATACAGAAGGGGTATAACCTTTAGTCGTAGGGGGCTCACCAACTGCTAGACCTATCTCTCTTAGTGCCATTGCATATCTTGTGATAGAGTCCATCATGAACATCACATTTAAGCCTTGGTCTCTAAAATACTCTGCAATAGAGGTCGCCACAGAAGCACCTTTTGCTCTAAGAAGCGCAGCTTGATCAGAAGTTGCAACAATTACCACGCTTTTCTTCAAGCCTTCTGGCCCTAGTTCTCTCTCGATAAATTCTTTTACTTCTCTTCCTCTTTCCCCAATTAAACCAATCACATTAATATCTGCTGAGGACATTTTAGCCATCATACCAAGTAAAGTAGACTTTCCAACACCTGAACCAGAAAAAATACCTACCCTTTGACCTTTACCAGTAGCACAAGTTGAATCAATAGCTCTTATTCCAGTTTCAAGAGGCTCACTAATTCTCTTACGTGATAAAGGGGCAGGTGGAGGAGCATTTACCGAGTAGTATTTTTCATAATGAATTGGCCCCTTATCATCAATAGGATTGCCTAGTGCATCTAGTATCCTACCACAAAGTTCCATAGAAACGCCTACTCTATGAACATGACCAGAAGGAAAGACTTCTGCATTTGGCGATATATCAGTCATCTCTCCCAGACTCATGAGTAGGACTTTATCTTTTTTAAAACCTACAACTTCACAAGGCCTTTTTTTATTTTGGTTATCTATTACATAGCAAATTTCACCTAAAGAAGCTTTTGGGCCATGAGACTCTATAAGAAGACCCACAATGTGGGTCACTTTACCGCTTATTTTTAAGCTTTTCCAGCTGTCTACCTGCTGAAATTCTTTCTGAATTAAACTAGACATAATCTACCTTAGAAGGTTTTCTCTTAAATCTTCAATTTGCCTAGTGACATCAAAGTTAATGATGCCAAAATTAGTTTCCAACTTCACTGAGCCTCGGTTTAAGCTGTCATCACTATAGAAATTCAAATCTCTAATTTGAGCATTTTGCCCTTTGATTTTACCTAAAGTAGGTCCTAAAGCTTCAAAGTCTTGATCCGAAAAGTAAATATCAACACTAGAAGAACCTGCTAACTTTCTACCTTTTTCTAAAACGGCATCCACAATTTTAGATAAAGCTTGAGGGTCTTTAAGTTCATCGTGAATTACTTTTTGGCAAACTTTCAAACACAGCTCAATAAGTTCTGGTTTTACTTGTTCAAAACTTCTTTCAAGTTTTAACTGATACTCTGTGGAAATTTCTTGCAAAAGAAGTAATTGTTTTTCAGCTTCACCCTCTTCCTCTTCCTGGATAGAGTTTTTACCTTCGTCAAAACCTTGCTTCTTACCCTCGTCAAGGCCTTGCTTCTTACCTTCTTCTAATCCTCTAACATAACCTTTAGTATCACCTTCTTTCCAACCCTTTTTATAGCCCGACTCTTCGCCAGTTCTAAGCCCTTTCTGAAACCAGAATTCTTCAAGTGCTTTCAAGCTTTTTTTTTCTTCGTCGTTTACAGAGTTCTCTTCAGTAGCTTTCACAACACCATCTTTGCCTAAAAAAACAGAACCTAAAACTGTAGCACCTCTTATAATTCCTTTTTTAGGAGACGACGTCATCTTCTCCTCCTTTCTGGATATAAACTTTACCTTCTTCCTCTAACTTCCTGATAATATTAACGATCTTCTTCTGAACTTCAGTGACGGTTGAGCCCTTAACAGGTCCCATAAATGCAAGTTCATCTTGGATACCTTCAGCTCCACGTTTAGACATGTTTCTAAATATGATCTCTTTAACAGCCGCATTTGCACCTTTAAGAGCAATAAGAAGGTCTTCAGATGGAACTTCTTTTAACACAAGCTGTACAGATTTGTCATCGAGTGTTGCGATATCATCAAAGACAAATAGTAGCTCTTTAATTTCAACTGCGAGGTCAAGGTCTCTATCATTGATTTCACTCATAATGAGTTTATTAGATACCTGATCTAAGTTGTTGAGAATTTCAGCAACCACTTTGACTCCGCCAACAATTTCCATCTGTTTTCCATCTGCAACAGCACCTAAGTTAACCTTAAGAGCCTCATCCATGGTTTCAATAACATCTGGATCTGTACCCTGTAGTTTAGACATTTGGTACATTACTTCTATCTTCATCTCATCTGGTAACTCTTTAATGATACTAGCAGCACGCTTAGGTTGTAGATATGATAACATAAGAGCTACTGTTTGAGGTTGCTCTTGAACTAAGTAAGCAGCAAGTTGTGATGGTTCTATCTTTCTAAGTACTCTGAAAACGTCACTTTCTTCACTTTGTCCTAGATCATCTATAAGTTCTATAGCCTTATCATCACCCATAATATTAGTAAGGATATCAAATAGATAGTCTTTACCCCCACTGGACCCTAGAGATGCTTTATTCACGAGTTTGCTATAAAACTCTTTAACAATCTTTTCATTTATCTCTTGTGGCACATAGTGCATTTGATTAATCCAGTACGAAATTTGCTTTACTTCATCCTCTTTTAAAAAACGCATTACTTCAGTAGCCCATTTTTGCCCTAAAGTAATTAAAAGGAAGGCTGTTTTCTGAGCTGGATTTAATCCTTTGTAGATATCTTCAACTTCTTCTCTTTTCATGACACCTTCCGATGTTTATCGTTTCTTATTAATTTTAAACTCTTTCCCTTCAGCTAACCACTCTCGAATAGTCTCGACTACAACATAGGGGTTATCATGGAGTTTTTGTTTAACCGCTTCAACCATAGCTTCAACCTCAATAAGTGAAGTGCCCTCGCTAAACTCTGTTTCAAGCTGGAATTCTTCTTCTTCATCTTTATCAAGCTTAGGAGGCTGAACAATACTCTTCTTCCAGAACTGTGTGAAAGTCCAGAACATCCCTAAAGCTGTTAAAACTATAAATAAAGCTGTGCCCACTTTTGATAATAACTCCAAGTTACTTGTCCAATTAACTTCAGCTTTTCTCTCGTGAAACCTTGTCTTATCAAACTCAACAAAGTCAACACTAGGTACTGCAGCTACTCCATAACCCTCTACAATTTTAGCTAGCTGTCCCTCTATTTCTTCTTTTAGCTCTACAGTGCTCCGCTTTCCATCTTTAACTTCTTCACTGGGCAGATCTGCCCCTTGGTCAACAGTAATAGTTTTATCAATCAGAACACCTATAGAAATTCCACTAATTCTACCAGGCTTTGTCTGTGTTTTCATATGATCATAAGGAACCGCCATTTGCTTGTGCTCTTGAATGCGGCTTTCATTCCTATTCATGGACTGATCTCCACCTGCAACAGCTCCTGCAACTGCTTCAGCTGAAGCTCCTGGAGCTCCTGATTCTTGCTTTTCTCGTTCGCTCATCTCTAAGCCCGATTCTGTCAAACTCATGACCACAGGGTCTCCCAGACTCTGCTCTCCTACAGTACCACTATAAATTCTTCTCTCTTTGGAACTCTGCTCTCTACTCATTGAGACTTGTACGGTTGAATAGAAGTTATCTACTCCTACAACCATTGCTAACATGCCATCAACTTTAGATTTTAGTCTTTCTTCAGCAGAAATTTCAGCACTTCGAACTAAGTCTACATCTCCATCTGGATCATGTGCTTGATATAATTTCCCTGTAGTGTCAGAAATAGCAACCATATTGGGGGTAAGCCCTCTAACAGCTCCTGAAATATGATAAGTAATAGCTCTTAATTGAGACTGGCCAAGTCTAGCACCTGGCATTAAGTCTAAGATTGCCGAGGCTTTGGTTTTATACGTTGAGCCTCCAAAAGGCTTTGGAGGAGCCATATCTAGAATAACACTAGCCCCCTTTAGATTGTCATAAGCGGCAATATCTTGTTCCAACTGTCCTTTGAGAGCTCTCATTTCTAAAACTTGAAGCTCTTTTTCCCCTTTAATCCATGTGTTAGAATCAAAAAGCTCAAATCCCTTACCTCTATGTTTTTTAGGTAGCCCCATAGATGCTAAGTCCATTCGAATTTTGTGAACCTGATCTTGAGGGACAAGTATTAAAGTATCACTTTTTAAGTCATACTTAACACGAGCAGCATCTAGATAACTCTTAACTTCAGAAGCATCAGAAATAGTTAAACGATTAACGGGATAAAGGGCTGTATAACGCGTAGCTGCGGCATTTACTACCATAAAAGATAGTAAACCAAAAAGGAGTAGTACAACAAATATAACTGTAAACTTTTGATAGGTTTTAATTTCTCTCCAGACCTGAAGAAGCTGCTTGCCTATATCTTTAATCCAATCAAAATTCATGCGTTTTCCTAAATATTAGTGTGTTACTAAAAAGTCTAGCTTATATAAGCTCTGGTGAAACAAACCCACCAACTCCTTAACAATAAAAACGTTATGACAATATCAGGTTTACAAAATTCCTTTTATACATGACGTCAACCCCTTGTTTATAAAAAATTACCGATAAAATCAAACTTTTTTGTTTATGCTCTTTTGAAAAAGAAATAGCAAGTAGTAAGTTTATTTTCAGGAGATAAGCTTATTTTAGCTTAGTTTTAGAGAAGGAATTTTGCCCAAATTATACAAAGCGTTTAGATGAGTGCTTTTCCAAAAAAACACTCAAGGTATGACATACTTCATCAGCAGTAATACTACGCATGCATCGAAAATCAATAGGACATTTTCTAAGATAACAAGGAGAACAACTCACTCTTTTATGAATAACTCTACCAAAACAGTAGGGTCCTGTAGCTGTATCATTTGTAGAACCAAATACAGCAACTACAGGGGTTTCTAGCGCATAAGACAAGTGCATTGGTCCCGAATCATTACTTAGCATAATATCTGAAAGCTTAATTAAAGCAATAAGTTGTGAGAGGTTAGTTTTTGATGCTAAGTTAATTACCTTATCATTTTGCTGAGAGCAGATATGATCAATCATTCCTTTCTGCTCCGGCGCTCCAAAAAATAAAATACGAGTATGTTCATTTTCAGAAAGTCGCTTGGCTACTTCTGCAAAGCGCTCTTGAGGCCAGCATTTAGCCGAACCATATGCGGCTCCAGGATTAATCCCTAATATCGTATGTTCACCAGGATTTACTCCATACTCAGAAAGTAACTTACGAGCATCATCTAGTGACTGTGTAGAGATATTTAAATAGGGCTTAGTACTTGATTCTGCTATCCCAAAGGGTGACAATAACTTTTTGTAGGTTTTAACTAGGTGCTGTTTTTGCTTATTATGAGGGAAATTAATAGGGTGGCTTAGAAAAAAAGACCTAAACTCATTTTTAAAACCTACTCTCAGGGGTATGTCTGATTGCCATGACTGAAGAGCTGAAGAGAAGGAGTTAGTTGTTAAGATGTTGACATCAAAACCCTTAGACCTTATCTCAGAAAAGACATCTTGTTTTACAGAGTTAGAGAGTAACCCCCTTAGACTTGGAGCTGCAATTACCTCATCCACCAAATCATCAGCTTCAACCAATCCAGCAAAACCTTTTGATAACAACAGAGTTAGGTGACAATCTGGAAATTCGCTTTTGATATCTTTAATTAAAGGGGTAGCCATTACAAAATCGCCTATCCAGTTAGGCATTCTTAGCAATACTTTCTTATTTTTTATATCCAAAGATGGCGACATAAAAACACACTCTCCCAATTTCAGAGAAATTACTTCCTTTTATTCCTAAGTTTAGCTATTTAATTTTTATTAAATATCTTAAGAAAAAAAAGAAGGGAAAACAAAGGCTACATTTACAAATTATATTATGTTCTGATTTAATAAAGGCCTATTATACAATGTTGTCTATAATAGTCAAAATTGGAATTAAGTGCTGTTTTTTTAGACCCTTCTAAATTTAAAACTAAAAAAGCTGCTTAAGTTTATACTGTTCAAGGAGTTAATCTTGTCTACAACAGCTTATTCTACTGAAGAGTTTGAAAATGTCCTCCAAAACCTGTTCTTTGAGAAGAAGAGAGTAAAGGAGTTACAGAAAAGAATTCAAGAGATAGGAGAAGAACGCAACCTTTTAAAAGAAAAAATTGACAAAGGTGCTCCTGAACCATCCAAAACTGCTTCTTCATCAATATCCAAGAAGATGCAGAATCTAAAAAAGCAGCTAACTAACTCTACTCCTCCCTCCCCTGAAACAAGTGAGCTGATAAAAAAGCTTAAGCAAGTTAGGCAAGAAATCAGTAGTAAAAATGAAACGATACACCAGCTTAAAGGTGCTTTAGACCAGGAAGGAAAAGTTAGCGATGTTGAATTACATAATGAAGTAAACCGTTATAAAGAACTAATCAATAAGCAAAAAGATGAACTTACACAGGTAAAAAAAGCTCTACTAAAATTAAAAACTCAGCTTGATTCATCAGATCCTCAACAAACGCATAGTAAAAATGTTAAACTAAAGCAAGCGCTTGTACAGCTTAAAGATAAGTACGAGAAACTTTATAGCCAGCAAAAACAAGTCGAAGGCTCAAGGACCCAAGAGAAACAAAACTCAGAAGGTGAAATAGCACGTCTTAAGGCTCGTCTTAACCTGTCAAAGCAAGAGGCACAAAAACTAGAAGAGCAACTAGAAAATGTAAAAAAAGAAAATAGCGATCTAAAAGTTAAACCATTTTCTACTGCTGATAAGGATAAACTTCCAATTCCTGTTTCGTCAAAGTTACAATATAAAGATCTGAGCTATCATCTATTTAAGTATGCTCAAAAATATATTTCTCTTGATTTACACCCATCTCTAAACCGAAATAGCGCTAAATACATTAACGCTCTAATTAAGAATATAGATCATGCAAATGACACTATTGGAGAAATCAACCAATTTTTCCATTTAGACCTTCCTGAAGACGGCTCTCTTAATATCAATCAAAGAGAATTCATAAGCTCTAATTTGCAAAATATCCAGGACAACTTGAATAAATCAGTTAAAAATATTCAAGATACAGTTGCTACTTTAAAAAGATCAAAAATTGACCCTCAAGAAGAAAAAGGACTGGAAAAAGCACAGGAGCAGTTAAGAGCAATTAAAGAAAATTCAGCTAGACTGCAAGCAGAACTGAATGAGAAAAATGAAAAGCAGAAAGCTCTAATACAAGAAAATGAAAAACTAAAGGAAAAAAACCTTAACCTTAGTAAGCACTTTAATCAATTAAAAGAGAAGCTTCAGTCTGAATCTGAAAGTATAAATAACCTTACTCATAAAGTGCGTTGTCTTAAAAACACCCTAGACTCAACGCAAACTAGCAATGAACAATTAAAGAAAGCTAACCTTCAACTTGAAGGCCAAATAGAATCTCTTAAAACAGATATGAGCAGAAAAGGAACCTTAGCTGTTCAGGAAAGTAAGCGTATCCAGACCCTTCAAGAAGACAAACAAAAGATTGAAGGAGACCTTACAGAACTTAAAATTTACAATCTAAACTTAGAAAACGAAGTTCAGAAATTTAAAGAAGAGTTAGAAAAAAAAGAAATCCAATTGAAGCAGCAATTGCAACTTACTCAAGAAAAACAGCTAAAACAACAAGATGGCAATGAAAATCAAAGAAATCTTTCTCTTTCATACAAACAAGTTGTAGAAGAAAACGCTAACTATGCAAGAGAAGTTCAAAAACTAAAAACCCTGATTGCCAAATTAAAAGAACAAAATAGCGGCCAGCAAAAGACAATAGACCAGCTAAATAAAGAAGTTGAAAAGCTGAGTCAGGAGCTAGATAGCCTTAAAGAAAACACAACAAAACTTTCTGAGCATAAAGAGAAAACTCATAAAGCTATCGAACTGTTCAAGTCACAAACAGACAAAAAGCAAAAAGCTTTAGAGACCCTTGAAGACAAGCTTAAAAATTATCAGCTATTAAGTGTAAAACTTAATAAAATTAAGCAGTCTTTGACAGAGGAAAATCAATCATTAAAAGAGGCCAATTCAGAAAAGCAGGCAAAACTAGATAACTACAGCAAGCAACTTGAAGATGCTGAAAATTCCCTCAAAAATTTGAAAGAAGACAGTTCTACTACTGCAGCTAGCCAAAAAGAACTTGATGAAGAGAACTCTAGACTTTTAATGCAGCTCCAAGAACATACTACGCGCCTAGAGCTACTTCAGGGACAAAACATAGATATCAAGCAGAAGCTGAAGGAAACTTTAGAGGAAAAAGAAGCTCTAAAAACACAAACAGACAGTAGCACTGAAGACCGTAAAAAAGTTTTAGTTAAAGCAAAACAACTTAGCCTAAAATGTGATAAGTTAAGCAAAGATTACAAAGAATTAAGAGATAAATACCTACTATCTACTGAAAGCCTGCAAAGCTTGCAAAATCAACACTCAGGCACTGAAGATAAACTGGATAAACAAACCTCTCTAAATAAAGCCTTAGAAGAGAAATTAGAAGATCTAACTAAAGAACTAGAGAAAAGTAAATCTACTTTAGAAGAGCAAAGCTCTCAGGCTAATAAAATTTCAGAAATCAAGCTAGACTATGAGACTCAGATAAATGAGCTAAAGGACAAGTATCAAAAATCTCTAAATCTTTTAAAATCTCTTAAAACATCATCGGATTCAAAGCAAGCTGAGCTTGAAGAAAAAACTTTATCGCTAGAAAGCGAGAAAGAACAAAATGCTCAAGCCCAAATAGGTTTACAATCTTTAGAGATCAAGGTAGCAGAGCTAGAAAATAAGCTCTTAGACAAGGAACAGCAACTAGATAACCTAGAGAAAGAAAAAGATAAAGTTGAAAACGAACTAATAAACTGGAAAGATAAGAGCTTCAAGCAAGATCAATTATATGACACAGATAAGAAAGCACTAAAACAAGAGCTTGAGAATAAAAATAGCCTTCTTGAAAAGTCCACTAAAGCTCTCAGAGCTTATAAAGAGGAAAAATCTCGCCTAGAGAAGAAACTACAAGAGCAGGAACAAAAAGCCCAGTCTATCGAAACTAAATTCGAACAACTAAGAACCGACCTTGTTACCAATATACAAGAAGCGAAGTCTATTGAAGAAAGATGCCTTGCTCAGTCAGGTGCTGCAATAGAAAAAGTGCAAGAAGGGTTAAAATCAAAAGAAGATGTAGTTCGCATCTTAAAGACAGTTAAGAAGCTTAAGTCAGAGCTAGAAAAGTCTCAGGAACAACTAAGGGAATCCAAACAGTACAATGAAACTCTTAGCTTTGAGATAGAAAAAGAGAAACAAAAGATTCGCTCACTAGAGAAGCAAGTTGAAAACAACCTTGCTACCAGAAAAGATTTAGAGCAACAAAAGCAACAGATTCAAAGCTTACTTAGCGCTGAAACTTCCCAAAAAGATGCTCTTAAAGATGAACTGGAAGATACTCAAAATGCTCTCAAAAAACACCAAGAAGAGATTTTAAACCTAGAAGAAAGCATTTCTGAAGCTCAAGAGGAAAACTCAAGCTTAATAAGCTCTCAACAAACTCATAAACTGGAAACTGAATCTAGAATTAATGACTTACAAGAAGAGATAAAAGCACTGCAAGAAGAACTAACTAAGAAAAGTTCACGCATAGATCAACTAGAAACTACAGAGCAAGAGTTAAGCTCTCTACAGGAAGCTTATAGTCAATTAAACCAAAACATTGCTGATAAAGAGCAAGCTCTTTACCAACAAAATAAGCAAATTGACGAGGTTGCTAAAGAGAAAAAATCCATCGAGTCTCAGCTACAATCCTTATCAGATACTTTAGGCAAAAAAGAAGTATTACTTTCACAGCTTCAAGAACGCCTTAAAGGCTCTGAAAGCCTCTATCAAGAAGGTGAATACAAGATTAAGATGGCTCAGCAATATTTAGCTAAGAAAGTAAAAGAAAATGCAATGCTAAAAGATATGCTTAAACAGCATAAGAGCCAGTTTATTGAAGCTAAAGCTAAAGTGAGTGAACTACAAAAAGAACTAAAACTTAAGCAAAACCACGAACATGAACTGAAGCAAATTACAGAAAAACGTGCAGAAAAAGCAGAAGGTGAATTAGAGGCTGTAAAATCTAAGTTATCTCGAGCACAAGAAGAACTAAGCAATAATAAGAGCCGCATAAAAGAATTAGAAAAAGTAGAGACCAACTACAGACAACTTAATGACTTTTTCTGTAATATTAGAAAATCAATTGGGACTATGTTTAGTATTTCACAAATTCCAGGCGAACCTCCATCACCTACTCCATTTCCTTCTTCCGGGGCTCAAAGCTTTACTCCAACTGAAGCTATTGATCTTGGAAGCAACTGGCAGTCATCTTCAAATCATAGTGAGAGTAGCTCTCCAAACCCATTATTTGAAGAAAACACCACGCAAAAAAGAGCTGCTAGAGCCAAAAAAGATCTATTTGACCTTTAAACCTAAGAGGAAAAAATGTCAGAAGAAGCTGAAGAAAGCGAAAAGAAGAACAATCTAGGACAGTACCTTAAAACTTTCCCTCCACGTTCTGAAATCATTACAGAGGGTGATGACAACCAAGACTTTTTTTGCCTCTTAGAAGGAAAAGTAGAGATTTGGAAGCAGTCAGAAGATGGTAAAAAAGTTAAAATTGGCGAGATTGATAAAAAAGGTTCATATTTTGGAGAAATTAGCTACTTACTAAAAGAGCCTAGAACTGCCTCTATTATTGCAGACAAAGAGGTCAAAGTCCTTAAATTTTCAGGGAATATGCTACCAGAGCTTATACTCAAACAACCTAATTTAGGCCTGAAACTATGCATGACGCTTGCCGAGAGACTTAAGGGTACCACAACCTCTCAAAGAAATGCTGCAATCCAAAGAGATGAGCTGAGAGATGACATTACTAAGCAATACTTTGAACTCTCTACTTTATTTCAAAAAGTATTTATTATGCTTTCCTCTATCCAGGTACATCTAAATAATGAACACATGAAAGCTATCCTCACCTATATGAGCCAGCAGAAGATATTACGAGCTGGAAGACAGGTTGAAATCAATAAGGCCTTCTTAGAAAGCATTCCTACTGAACTCACAGACTATGTGAAATCAGCATACCAAGAAGGCACTGGTAATGAGCTTAACGACCAGGAAGGTGATAACGATACTCCAATTGGGGAAGTAGACCTCTTAAAGGACGATTAGTGCTCATTTTAGGAATAGATCCCGGAACAACAGTTACAGGTTATGGTTTGCTTAAATGTAACAAGCAGTCTATTGAAGCTATAGATTATGGATGTATTCGCCCTCCTCAAAAAGAACACCTACACCAACGCTACTTAATAATATACGAGAGCATAGAGCATCTAATAGAAAAGTATCAGCCTGATGCCTTATCAATAGAAACCCAATTTATACAAAAAAATATACAGGGTGCTATTAAGCTTGGGATGGCTCGAGGAGTTAGCATCGTTGCTGCAGCTAAGAAGAATATTCCTATTTTTGAGTATGCTCCTGCAAAAGCAAAAAAGAGCTTAGTAGGAAATGGAAGAGCCTCAAAAAAACAGGTTCAGTATATGATCCAAAAACTGTTAAAAATAACACAGAAAGACATTCCTGAAGATGCTGCTGATGCGCTTTGCCTTGCTTACTGCCACTACCACAACAGTAACCCCCTGATACCAAATAGCTAATAACTATAATACTAGAAGCTCTTTAGGTCGCTTAGTTATATCTAACGCTTTGTTTTTTTCAACTATGACTGTATCTTCTATTCTTACACCACCTATATCAGGCATATAGATACCTGGCTCAATAGTAATTACCATGCCTTCTTTAAGCATTGCATTACTACTACTCGCCACAGCAGGAAACTCATGAATCTCTATCCCTATACCATGACCTAAAGAATGACTAAAATAATCACCATAGCCTTTTTTTGTAATATGGTCTCTTGCTATTTTATCAAGCTGTGCGCATGTCATTCCTGCTCGACAAGCTTTTAGTGCAAGGTCTTGCGCTTCCCTTACCACTTCATAGATGTCATATAATTTTTTGGAAGGAGTTTTTTTAAAGAATACAGTTCGAGTCATATCTGAATGGTATGAGCCCAATTTTACTCCTATATCAATTAGAACCTGATCTCCAGACTTTAATTTTACATTCTTTGAACGGTAATGTGGCATGGAGGCATTCTTTCCAAAAGCAATAATTGGATCAAAAGCAAAGCCATTTCCTCCATTATCTTTCCAAAATACATCAAGAGCGTTTACTACTTGTTTTTCTGTTACCCCAACTTTTAACTGACTTATGACATAATCAAAGCCTTTAGCTCCTAACTGAGCGGCTCGTTTCAAAAGTTTAAGCTCATTATCACGTTTACACGATCTAAGAGACTGAAAAGGGGCGCTGAAATTTTTAAAAGTAAGCTTATTTTGAGAAGCGCTTTTAAGAGATTTCTTAAATAACTGTACTGCATCATAGGTGAGGGAAGCTCCATCAAACCCTATGATAGAGCTATTTTTCTTTAAAAGTTTTTTTA
>JAACFD010000194.1 GCA_009937555.1 Chlamydiales bacterium
GGCGATGGCTACAATTAAGCTAAAAGCTAAAAGTAAAGAGGAAGTTGTTCTTTTTAAAAGCCTCATGGTTTCTCCATAAAAATTCTCATTCTGAGAGATTAGAATACATAGCTTAATTTCTAATGCTTAGGCCTCTTTTTTACAAGAATATTTTTCATTTTTAAAAAAGAAGTAAACGACTAAGATTAAATGAAACTACAGTTGGAGGTTAAAGTGCTAAAATTATCAGGATCCTTGGTTGCCTTAGTGACTCCTTTTGATGAAAAAGGGAATGTTGACTATAGACGCTTAAAAATGCTCCTTGAGTATCAGGTATCGCATAATACTGATGGAGTTGTTTTATGTGGAACAACAGGAGAAAGTTGTACTTTAACAACAGAAGAAATTATTGAAATAACTAGCTTTGCAGTTAAAGAAGTTGCTGGCCGTATCAGTGTTTATGTGGGAACAGGAACTTCCAGTACAAGAGAGTCGGTACATCTTAGTCAAAAAGTATCTAGCCTAGGTGCAGATGGCTTACTAGTGGTTACTCCATTTTACAATAAACCAACTCAAGAAGGTGTTTATCAGCACTTTAAGGCTATTTCAGAGGTCGGTGCTCCTGTAATTATTTATCACAATCCTAAAAGAGCAGCTATTTCCTTAAGTTTAGACTTAATTGTTCGCCTGTCTGAATTACCAAACATGCTTGCAATCAAGGAGTCAAGTGGAGACCCTGAACTACTGCAAGGGATCATTTCTAAGACTTCATTAGTCTTACTTGGTGGTGAAGATACCGCATACTTTTCATTTCTAGCACATAAGGCACAAGGAACTATCAATGTTATTGGTAACCTTATCCCAGAAACCTGGAAGCAGATTCATACAATGTTTCAAGAAGGGAGAATACAAGATAGCTTGTCTCTTTTCTTAAAACAGCGAACCCTTTTAGAAGCCGTTTTTGGTGAGCACAATCCCCAGGGGATTAAGTATGCGATGGAAATAGCTGGTCTATGCCCCTATCATGTTCGCCTTCCGTTATTTTCCCCTTCTTTAAAAAACTGTAAAGAGATAGAGGCTGCATTTGAAGGTTTAGAGGTGAGCGAACTAGATGCGTTTCCTTTAATTAGTGTTTAGAGAGGTTTCCTCAAGCAGCTGGTTAAGTAGAGCTTTTGCAACTGTAAGATTTCCCTTATGTCTTGCTAAAAACTCTTTGTTATTAGGGTTTTGCTTGTACTCATTTACTCGGCTTAAAAAGTGAGTCACAACTTTTATTGTGCTCTCAATATCAGTTATAAAGTGGAATTCATCCCCATCGATACGGCGTACACGATTTAAAAAAGCGCTGTTTTCTGAGCCACCCATTAAGTCTGACGTTATAATATTAATAAAGTCGCCTTTCTCCTGGATCTCTTTAGCTAAAGAAATTTGAGAGGAAAACTCCTGAATTAGAGATTCCATTTCATCGCTATCATCTTTATTCACAACTTCAGGTTGTAATTCTCCACTCAGTAAAGAAAGTAGTACTTGGTTAGCAAGGACTTTGTTTGACTTGGTTACATTGATAATAAGGTTTTGAATTTCTCGGTAGGATGATCTTGAAACCTTCATTGCAAAAATGCGTTGAAGTTGCGACCTTATATCTAGAATTTCTTTTTTTGATAGCATAGTGCCTCCATTAAAGTTGCTATTGCCACTAAATCAACTCTGGAAAATTAAATCAATCAATAATAGTTTCAAGTTTCTTTAATACAGCTTTTAGTTTTGTCTTATTCTTGTCTGTAAAATTCTTTTGCTCTTTTAATTGTTCGTAGGTCTTTTGAAGAGAGTTAATGATATGTTCTTGGGTTCTTTGCTTGCGCTTATCCTGATCATTTAAAGGAAAAACCTCTCTGATTTCTTTAAGTAATTGTTGCTTACTTTGGCCTGCAAAACCTTTGACAAGTCCTAATTTTTTGTCTAAGGCTCCTTCTCTAGATGCTAATGCATAGACAGCTTGCCTAGGCATTTTCTCAAATTTAGGGTGTAGAGTTTGAGGTAACTGCCTGTAAAAGTTAAAGTACTGTAAAAAGTTATATGGAGTTTGGCGGTTTCCATAGGTTGCTATAAGCCAAGCTGTAAAAGCACCGTCTTTGTAAGATTTTAGAATTCGTTGAGCTTTGCTAATGCGCTCTCCATGTAGAATGATTGCCTGGTTATTAATAGCCTTAATTTCAGAAGTGATATTGACAAGGTAGTCTAAATCTAGCTCTAGCTTTGAGTCACTAGAGGCATATTTTTTAAGTATGTCCTTTAGTTCGCCCTTCTCAGTCTCATTAAGTTTTGATAGTTGCAGTAGCTTACCAAGGGGGTTACCTGCAGGCTTTGCAAGTTTAGCATCTCTGGTTGGAGGCTTAACAATTTTAGGTTGATGCGCAGCTTGCTGAGGGGTTTCTGGTCGTTTTTGCTCATGTCGTTTTTTAAAAAGGCTGTCTAATAGTGACATAGTATCCTCAGGTTCAATAGAGTTTATAATTGCTAAAAATAGTTGATGAGGTTATTCCCATCAAGCTGTAACGCTAATTTTAAATTATCCTAGCTAAAAGAGGCAGATAATGATCTACTCTCCTTTTCTTGCTTAAGGCGAGATAAAAATGTGTTAATCTCTACATCTTTTTCCACTTTATTATCGCGAGTTCTAACAGAGACTTTTTTAGTCTCAACTTCCTGGTCCCCTATGGTTAACATATAGTTAACCTGGGCTAGTTGTGCGTTTCTAACTTTTTTATTGAGAGACTCATGAGAGGCGTCAATCTCTACAGTTAACCCTTCTTTACTAAACAGTTCTTTTAGTTCTTCACAGCACTCAACATGGCGATCAGCAATGGGCATTAATTTAACCTGAACAGGGCTTAACCAAAGAGGAAATTTTCCAGAGAAATGTTCGATCAAAATACCAAAGAAGCGCTCTATAGAGCCATATAAAGCCCTGTGTAGCATGACTGGTCTTTTTCGCTCACCTTCATTGTTGACATATTCAAGGTCAAAGCGCTCAGGGAGAGCCATATCTAACTGGATTGTTCCACATTGCCAAGTCCTTCCAAGAGCATCCTCTAAGTGTATGTCAATTTTTGGTCCATAAAAAGCGCCGTCTCCTTCATTAATTTTATAGTCCCGCTCTGAGC
The DNA here is from genome assembly GCA_009937555.1 of Chlamydiales bacterium. Classification (GTDB taxonomy): domain Bacteria; phylum Chlamydiota; class Chlamydiia; order Chlamydiales; family JAACFD01; genus JAACFD01. The sequence continues at coordinate 3,144 of JAACFD010000194.1, forward strand.
GGTCTAAGGCATTTTTTAGGCCCTTTGTAGCTAATTCCCAGTCTTCATCTGTCCCAATAGTGTCTTTTTCAGGTCTAGTAGAGAGCTCAAGGTGATACTTTAAACCAAATGTTTCATAAATAGAGTCTGAAAGTTCTAGTATTCGGATAATTTCATCTTCTATCAGGTCATGTGTAAGGAATACGTGAGCATCATCTTGATGGAAGCTGCGAACACGAAATAAACCTGAAATGGCTCCAGAAGGTTCAAAGCGGTGAACATTGCCAATTTCAGCTATGCGAAGGGGGAACTCTTTATAGCTATGTACGTTACTTTTATAGTAAAGCATGCATCCAGGACAGTTCATTGGCTTAATAGCAAACTCCCTATCTTCAATAGTTGAGGTAAACATGTTATCTCTATAATTATCCCAGTGACCAGAAACTTTCCATAAGTCTTGTGTCATCATTGAAGGAGTTTTAATTTCTGTATAGTTGGCTTTCTGGTGTAATTCTCTCCAAAAATTAATTAGCTGGTCCCATACACGCATACCCTTTGGGTGGATGAAGGGCATTCCTGGTGCTTCTTCTTTTAAAGAAAAAAGATCAAGTTTAGGGCCAATAATTTTATGATCTCTCTTTTTAGCTTCTTCTAGCATTGTGAGGTGAGATTGTAGTAACTCTTTGTTTGGAAAAGAAATTGCATAGATCCTTGTTAGCATTTCCTTGTTACTGTCTCCTCTCCAGTATGCGCCTGCAACTTTAAGGAGTTTAAAAGCTTTTATCTTACCAAGGTTAGGAAGATGAGGGCCACGACATAAATCAAAAAACTCACCTTGCTTATAGGCTGTAATTGGAGCATCGTCTGGGAGCTCCTTAATTAACTCTTCTTTGTATGAGTTGTGAGAAAAGGCATCTAGTGCTTCAGCTTTGCTGGTAAAAACGGTTTTTTCCGGCTTATGGTTTTCCTTTACTATTTTTTTAATTTCCTTTTCTATCTTGCTGAAATCTTCAGGGCTAATTGAAAGGTTGGCAAAGTCAT
>JAACFD010000195.1 GCA_009937555.1 Chlamydiales bacterium
ATCTAAAAATAAGGGAGCTGTACTACTACAAGCCTCTTGTCACAACCCCTCGGGTTTAGATCTTGAAGAATCAGCATGGATAGAACTACTGAAACTTTTAAAAGAGCAAAGTACCCCTATTGTCTTTGACCTAGCTTACCATGGCTTTAAAGCAGATATTCCAGAGCTCCCTTTTCCTGTTAGTTTTTGTCTAAAACAGAAAATTCCCTTTATGCTTGCTTACTCATTTTCTAAGAATATGGGCCTCTACGGAGAGCGCTTAGGGGCTTTTGTAAGCTACCATCCAAATACTATTATTAACGAAAAGTTAAAAAACCTTTCTAAACGACTTATTAGGAGTAATTACTCAAACCCTCCTAGGCAAGCCTCTTTAATTGCTGAGGCTATCTTTTCATCCAATGATCTATTTGATTTATGGCTAAAAGAAGTTAATGAGGTAAAAGAACGCCTCAATAACACAAGAACTATTCTTTATAACCGTCTATCTGAAACTTTTCCCAGTAGAAATTTTTCCTTTATGCAAAAACAAAATGGTATGTTTTCCTTACTCCCAATAAGCAAACAGGAAGTTCTTACCTTAAAAGAGGCAAACAGTGTTTACCTTCCTTCTAGTGGTAGAATTAACATTGCAGGCCTTAACTCTTCTAACCTAGACAGCTTTATTGAAAGCCTGAAATCAATTTGGGATTAATTATGAGGCGAGGTTCATTTTTTAATACTTTTTTTGTTCTCCTATTACTTTCTGCTCTATTAATAAAGACTCCTACTTTTCTAGTTGTTGGCCTACGAGGACAGTTATCCTCTATCTTATCCCCTTTTTGGAGTCTAGGTGAAAAAGTTTCACATAGCGTTACAGCTCCAATCAACCAAATCAGCAATCTATCTAACCTTAAGGTTACAACGGAAAATTTAGAAAAAAATAACAGCATACTTATGTTAGAAAATGCCTTACTAAAGGAAGAATTACTCAAATTAAGCTCCATTGAACTCGAAAAACTTTCTCACAACTTCCCATTTACTAACTTTGCCCTCACAGATAATGATCAGTTGGTTAACAGAGTAAAAGCAAGGGCTGTTGTAGGTAAAGTGATTTACCGAAACCCTGCAAGTTGGAGTAGCTCTATATGGATAAATTTAGGAGAGACTCATAACAAGAGAGGACAACCTCCAGTTATTGCAGTAAATAGTCCTGTTACTTCAGGAGGAGCCTTAATTGGAATTATTGACTATGTAGGTAAACAACAGTCTAGGGTTCGCTTAATAACCGACTCTGGAATGACCATACCTGTTAGAGCCTCTAGAGGTAAAAATAGTTCTGCTCTTTTAATTGAGCGCTTAAAAGAGCTCCAATTTTTAGCTACTTCAAAACTAGCTGACTCTCTCAATAAAGAAGAGCAGGATCAGTTGCTCTCTGTTTCAGACTCTCTAATTAGTAAGCTTTCTGAAGCCACAGAAAGCACTTACCTTGCAAAAGGAGAAGTTCGAGGAAAAAGTCTACCTCTTTGGCGCTCTTACCAACAATCCTTAGAGGGTACTGGCTTTAACTATGAGTTTAGTGACGATCAAGGTAATTCGGTCTCTTTAGATAAAGCTATCATGGCACCTGAAAATGCTATTATCTCAGATGGAGACCTACTTGTTACTTCTGGCCTAGATGGTTTCTTGCCCTCTGGTCTAAGTGTTGCTATTGTTTCCCGTGTCCACCTCTTAAAAGAGGGGGCTTATTATTTTGAATTAGATGCTATTCCTGCAGCGGGTGATATTAATGAAGTTACCACGGTTAGTATTCTCCCTCCAGTTTCTCCTATAGAGGCTGAAGATAAAGCCCTTTAAATTTTTCTAAAGTTTTCCCTTCCTAGTGCCGATACTTTTATCAAAGGAATCATATATTTAGGAAAAATCTTATGGAAATTTCAGCAAATCCATTTTCTTTTTACACTAATTATGAGCTTGCTAAGAATAATCTTGCCGTCTCTATGAAAAGAATTGCGACAGGAGACCCTTTTGCAGCCTCTGGGCATGAGCTTGGTAGTAAAATATCTATGTCACACTCTTTAAAAGCAAAAATTAGATCAGCTAAAGCTTCAAACCCTAATATTCAGGCAGCTACACACTTTGTTAAGTCTACTGATGGATTCTTAAGGGCTACCTACGACATGGTAAACCAAATGACTCAGCTTGCAGCCAGTGCTGCGGATCCTATTAAGACAACAGCAGATAGGCAAGTTTTAAACCAAGAATACCAAGCTATAAAAAGTGAAATTTCATTAATGGCAAGAACTTTAACCTATCAAGAAATGCAAACCATTGGAAGAGAGGTAGTCACAACATTTGACGAAAATACAGATAAACTTACTTTCTTTCAACCTACGGGCGCTGGAAAGGGAGAGGTTTCCAAAGCCTTTGGCTCCTCTGCTGTTGATCAGTTTGGCTCTTTAATAGGTTTTGATAAAGACGCTGATTTTACTATGGATAGAGAGGGAGAAGTCTTATTCTACATTGGAACAGATACTTCAGGTAATTATAGATTGAAAGGCTATGATATTAACTCTGATAAGGTTTCTATGTCATCTGATACTTATAATCAAGAAGATACTCTTTTTGTAGATGAATCTGGAGATCTCTATATAAACAACGGCGGTAGCTTAAAGCTAATGGATACTAATACATTAACTGTTGAGTCGACCATTACCTCGGATATAACATCTACCTACAGCTTTTCTGTTTATAATGATGTAGCTACATACCAAAGGAATGATACCTCAATGGTTAGTTACGATATTAATGCTACAACTCAGAATACAATCTTTACAACTGGACAAATCTCTTCAGCTTTTTCTACAGCTTCTACCTCACATGCTATCAGTGCTTCTGGAGAATTTGTAGCTGATGAAAGCGAAGATGGAAAAATTCGAATCATTTCTACTAATACCAACCTAGATGGAGCTTACTCTGAGTATGTTTTAGACATCGGAGATGCAGATTCCGTTAATAACCTTCAGTTTAATGAAGATGGAACTCGAATTTATTTCATTGATAAAAATAGTAATGCCGTTAAATATGCTGATATAAGCAAAGATATTTCAGGTAACGTTTCTCTCAGTTTGGGAGGAAAGGTTATACAAGGAAAGAGCAACAGCTTAAATGGATTAGACCTTGGAGGAGTAAACCCAAACTCTAACTATAAGTTTGCTATTGCTCAAGATGATACAAAAATAATCGAGTATGAGGCTGTTGACCTAAGAGCTTACAATCTAGGTATTGCTAACACTGATATCATTAATACCAGCAATGCTACAGATGCAATCGACAGCCTTGTTACTGCGGTAAATAGAATCAACTTTGAACGGTCTCAACTAGGAGGCATCGGACTTAGGTTACAGCACGTTGAGCGAGGTCACCTAGACTTTATTTCAAATGCTGAGGATTTTAATAGCTTTATTAGCAATGTTGATTTAGCTGAAGAGGTTACTCGTATGCAGTCCCTCCAAATTGCAAGTCAGACATCCCAAGCTATGCTAGCACAATTTAATGCCATGAGGGCTGATGTTTTACAACTATTAAGGTAAGTAAGAGGTTATGATGGATAAAAATAATAACTTAGCGCGTGAAGAGAACAATGAATCATCAGCAAAGAGTGATATAAAGCAGGCTTTACATCAAGCTAACACACATTCTGTTAAGAGGAAAGCAAAGCAGAGCAAGCTAAGCAGCAACTTTCTGACTCGACTTAAGCAAGAGAAGCAGGAAGAGCTTAGAGCAAGTGAAGCTGAACAGATCTGCGAAAAAGCAATGTTGACTCTTTCAACTGAATACATTTCAAAGCTTGAGCTACTAAAAGATGCAACTACAGCAAAAAGCATATCACAGGCTTTACAAGAATCAGAACAATTATGGAAAAGTGAAACCCAGAAGATCCTTCAACACGATCCGCAAAATACAGAAGCAAAGTTCTTCCAGGAAATGCGTAGTTTTTTATTTCTGACACTTAGCCAAAAGCTTGAAAATTTTTCCAAAAAAGCTAAGTACAACCCAAGCGAAGAAAATATTAAAACAGCTCAAGAAATTCTGGGTTTACAAGATAAAATACTAGAAGAGCTTGGCCACCCAGCAGACTCATTAGACCGTAT
>JAACFD010000196.1 GCA_009937555.1 Chlamydiales bacterium
ATCAGGAAATATAAGTAACCGCCCCTTAGCTCTATTTTATAGGCAAATGGGTCTCTCTGTAAAGGAAAAAAAGAGGGATATATATAGGAACAGCAAAAAAAAATAAAAAAGGCACAATTCATTAATTTTTAACAGTTTAAATTTAAAGAAGACGTTAATATGCTTTAAACATAACTTCAACTTGTTATTAAGTTGATTAATTATCTAATAATCTATCAAAAACAATAAATTAATAAACTAAACTTAAAGATATGTGAAAGCGATTGTAAAATTGGCCAATGTCATGCCTTTTGACAGCTTGAAGCACTAGTCCCCAGTCTGCACGAGCTTGTAAGTAGTTCTTAATCATTAGCTCTGCACCTAAGCCCCAGCTTAATAAGTCGGTATTATGCTCTGCAGGCAGCACTTCTTTTCGCCCGTTATTGATCAAGCGACCATAATCAATATAGGTCTTTAATATTAAATCCCAATCTGGCTGATCGTAGACAAAACTGGGAGCCCATTTAAATGGGACAGAGGTAGTCCCCATTTCAGAAAACTCGGGAGCTGGCTGTATATTGAAAGTGCGTGGTAAGTGAAACTTATACTCTAGATTTACTACAAAACCAATATCACCCGAGTCCATACTTTTAGGGTAACCTCTTACAGAATAAATACCTCCAGCACTATACTTATACTGAGGCGCTAACCTTGATTCATTGGTAAACTGACCGTTTGTTGTAAAAGCAAGCTCATGAGCTAATGTAGAGCTTTCTGGAGTACTAGGATCATTCCAACCTAAGGGGTTGGTAAAAGGCTCTAAAAAGAAAGAGAAAAAAGTATTCCATTTAAAGATCCCGGGCCTCATGTCTAAACCAGGAACCTGATCTGGTCCTGGCCCCCTTCCCAAAGCATTAACCTGTCTTCTTTTTGTATTCGCTAGTTCTGGAAAGTTTTTTTGAAAACTAAAGCTGTGAAAGAAGGTGAAAATTGCTGTAGATTTAGAAAGAGTTAAAGAAAGCTCCGGCATAAAAAAGCGTGCTTCTACCCAGCCAAAATCACCTATTTTTGTATTTGACTTAATGCTTCTATAGGTCGTGTCTAATACAATATCAGCGAAGAAGTCTCTATGCTGGAAAATATTACTTTCCATTCTACCACCAACAGAAAACTGCTTACCTAAGATGTCTTTGCTATCCCCTTCAGTATTTTGAAAACCTTCAATATCATGAGTGAACTCACTATAGTTCCAGTGAAATTCAATACGATTCCTTAAGGCATCGTTACCAAATGGAGTCTCGTATGACATAATATGCGAGCGCTGTCTTATAAAATCAGTGGTAGAACCCGATAATTTTAAAGTGTCATCTTTGCCTGTAAGCTGGTAGTGAATAAAATCTAGCTGATTATTAAAGCGCTGATCTGCAGCGTTTGAAGCATTATAGATAAAGCGCCATGGCTTCATCTGACGAATAAGAAAATGCACAGAAGCTTCATTCTCTCCTTCAGGACGAATACGTACATCTACTCTTCTTGCGGGGTGGCGATTTAATGAAAAGATGTAATCTTCAAGCTTTTGTCTTTCAATTAAAGGGCTTTGCATGCTTTCTTCAGGGTCAGCAATTGGTGACATATCTAAAATTCGCTTGGCCTCATCACTTTCTATCTCTTGCTCTTCACCTTCATCATCAATATCAACAGCTTTGATGTAAGCTACTGTGGAAGCTGCTACATATAATGTTAAGGCGTTGTCCCCCATTGCCCTAATATCTTCCCCTTGCACAGTTATCTGATCGGTATCGACAGAAACATAAATCCCTACAATTCCCAAAGCATTAATAGTTTCGACAATCTTCCGACTCATGTAATTAATAGCTGATTCTGAAAAAAGTTGAACAGGGGTAAACTCATCTACTTTGCTCAAAGAAAAAGTTTGGATAAGTTTCAAAGAATCTGGATCTTGCAAATCCTCTAAAGTCGGAGCTACAAAACCTTCTTCAGTTTTCTTTAATGCAACTTCTACATGACTTAAAGCCTGGGCTGGCGGCAAGGACGGGTAATCATCTAAATATTCTATATTTAAGTGATTTATCGGAAAAAAGCGCTCTTTAGGAAACTCCGCTGCATCTAGGTGAAAAGTTAAAAACAGTAGAGGTAAGATAGAAAATAGTATTCTAAATTTAAGCAGTTGCATCTAAAATAAGCTTCCATTTTTTGGCCAAAAGAAAATTTTAAACTATAAGATTCAATCATTTTCGTCAGCAAATTTTGTACTCAGAGACAAGAAATTTCCTTAGAGAAAAAAAGCCTCTCTAGCTACAATTGCCTCTTTCTAATCTAGACTAGGACTATTTATGCTCAATACTTACCTTGTAGCCATTATTACTCTTTTAATTATCCGCTTCCTTTTTTCCACCATCACCGACTACCTAAACGTAAAACACTTAGACAGTTCTCTTCCTGAGGAAATGAAAGAATTTTATGAACAAGATAAGTATACAAAATCCCAAAACTACCTCAAAACACAAAGTAATTTTCAACTTATTGAAGGCTTTTTTACCCTAATTGTTACCTTAGTTTTTATCTTCAAAGGAGGCTTTAACCAAGTTGATCATATAGCCAGGTCTTTTTCTCTATCAGAGACTTACACTTCGATGTTATTTTTAGCCTTGCTGTCATTTCTTAGCTTTCTATTGCAGCTGCCTTTCAGGCTATATCACACCTTTAAGATAGAACAGAAGTTTGGCTTTAATCAAACTAGTATCGGAACTTTTGTTGGTGACTTAGTGAAACATGCTATTTTATTTGCTCTCATTGTCTTACCTATTTTTGCTACTGTTAGCTACTTTTTTGATTCTTTCGGTCCCAAAGCTTGGCTCTATAGCTTTTTATCAATTGCCTTTATACAAATTGCGCTGATGTACCTTGCCCCCACCCTAATTATGCCACTTTTTAATAAATTTACCCCACTAGAAGATGGTGAGTTAAAAACAGCTATTTTTGACTATGCACAAAAAGAAAACTTCCCTTTAAAAGAAATCTACACAATGGATGGCTCTAAGCGTTCAGCTAAGTCTAACGCTTTCTTCACAGGTTTTGGTAAGAATAAACGAGTCGTGCTATTTGACACCTTAATAGAAAAACATTCTGTAGAAGAACTTGTCGCTATTATTGCCCACGAGATGGGACACTATAAAAAAAGGCACATTCCAAAACTTATGGCTAGCTCTTTCATGCAACTAGCTCTGATGCTCTTTTTACTTTCATTTTTCATCAAAAATGAAAGCCTATTTCAAGCATTTGGAATGGAACGTCTCTCCACATATGCTAGCTTAATTTTCTTTGCCTTTTTGTATTCTCCTATTAGCTTTTTACTATCTATCTGCTCTAACTTCTTTTTGCGTAAGTATGAATTTGAAGCAGATGCCTTTTCATTTAAAAGCTATCAAAGGAAGGACGCTCTCATTGACGCACTAAAAAAATTAAGTGTTCACAACCTTAGCAACCTTACTCCTCACCCTCTTAAAGTATTTGTAGAATATTCACACCCTCCTGTACTGGAAAGAGTAAAAGCCTTAAGAAAGTTACAGGGCACTTGATATTGAAACTAGCTTTAAAGCAACTTTATGAGAACTTCACACCACTAGATGAATATATCATAAACTGTTGATTTATAGCTTTTTATATTGACACCTTGTGCTAATTATGTCTAAAATAATAATAAGAGACTGATTATCACAAGGTTACATCAAATGTCAAAAATTACTGCCTTTAGATACCTGATCACAGCAAGCTGTTCAGCTCCCCTCCATGCAGGACCGACAAATACTGCCAGTAGCTTTAAGCCCTTGCAAATTTTAAAGCAAATCCAAGATTGGCTGGGATTGCACAATAAAAATAGAAGCAAGATAAGTACTGCACAGAGATCTAACGTAGAGCATTCTGAAATGACAACAAAAACTAAATTACTTTCTGAAGACTTCTTCAAAAAAGGTAACCTCAACTCCCCAGAAGAGTGTTTTGGGATGCAATGGAAACATTCATAATTCTTTGAGCCATAAAAACAACCTCGAAAACCCGAGCACCTGTTTAAGACAGTCTTAGACAGGTGCTTTTTTTTTGCTTTAAAAACTCTTAT
>JAACFD010000197.1 GCA_009937555.1 Chlamydiales bacterium
ACAAGATAACCCTGAAGAATTCTCTAAATTCTTTAAGGGTAATTACTCTTCAAAAGAGGGTAAACTTAAAGACAAAGTTACTAATAGCTCTAATGCTTTTTACCAAACGCTAACCCTTCCTATTGAATCTCAGCTTGAACAAGTTCTAACTTTTTTAGAGCTTCATGACCCTGAAAAGCTCTTAAAAAAACATCATGATTATATACTTGAAAAAGGCAAGGACTACATTGAGTTTCATAAGAAACTAGTGCCTCTAATCAAGGAAATACTTTCACCAGAAATTACTTACTTAAGGCTATTAAAACTAGTTTTAGATACTTGGAAAGAACAAGCTAAAGTAGAAAACTTATTTTCCCCAGATGAACTACTAAACAGCACTAAAAGGGCCCTCTCTGAACAGTCATTTACTAATTTTTTAAGCAAAAAATATAAAGCTGTTTGTATTGATGAGTTTCAAGATACAGACCCTATTCAGTGGGAGATTTTCTCTACCCTCTTCCCCCCTCACTCACATCAGTTATACCTAGTAGGAGATCCTAAGCAGTCAATCTATGCTTTCAGGCAGGCCGATTTATATACTTTTATTGAAGCTGGAAATAAGCTTGGAGAAGGCGCAAAAGCTCTGCTAAATACTAACTACCGCTCCACACCTTACTTAACAGAAGCTTTAAATACTTTTTTCTGTGATGACTTTACCCATAAGCTTTTCAAGCTTCCGGTTCAAAATAGCCATATCCCTTACTATAAAGTATCTTCTCCTGAACGAAGTACTGAAAAAACTTCAGCGCCTATGAAGTTATGGATTTTTTCTCCTTCTGAAGGTGAGGAAAGCAAAGTCTCAATAGGTAACATTGAAAGCAGCTTACTATTCCCTAGACTTGTTAATGAAATACATAGCCTTTCCCTTAAAAAAGGAGTAGCTCTTGATTCTATAGCAATTTTAGTAAAAGACCGCTACCAGGCCCTAGAGATACAAAATGTTCTCAAAAAGAACAACATCCCTTCACACACTCAGCAAAGTAGAAAAATATACGAGTCTCCGGTTTTCTTCTGCATAAGTGAACTTTTTCAAGCGTGCTTTAACCCTAGTAATCTATCTTTACTAAAGGTATGCCTAGGAAATGAATTATTTCAGGTAGATCCAGAAGTACTCATAAACTTAGAGCAGCACCCCTCTTTACCTGAGCTTATAAACTTTTTTATCAACTTGCAACAAACCTTAAAGTCTGACGGAGTAGCTGCTTTCCTCAGTCAGTTAAATCGTACTACTTGCCCCATTACCAACTCTACTATTGAAAAGGGGCTGCTTTCTCTACCAGATAAAATCTCTCTTTATGAAGACTTTATAACACTACAAAAGTCTTTACTAGAGTTTGAGGGACAAACTATAGGAAGCTTTAATAATCACGAAGATCTACTTTTCTCCTTTTATCGCTTTTTAAAAGATGAAGAGCTGAGCAGGAGCAGCACTAAAGTAGAGAAGTCAGGCTCAGTAAATATACTTACCCTTCACATGAGCAAGGGCTTAGAATTTGATTATGTCTTTCCCATTGGTATTACCAAGAGGCATAAAGGTCAACCTCTCTCTTTTTACTTAAACCACCCGAACTATAGGGTAAAAAAAGCTGCTTTAGATAATGACCCTAGTCTGCAGCTTTTCCATGAGGAACAAAACGCAGAAAAAATTAGACAGCTATATGTAGCACTCACAAGAGCAAAAAAACACCTTTACCTTCCGGTATTTTTACACCCAAAACTTAAGAAGGCTAAGCTCAAAGAACTCTCACTCATTGAAGTTTACCTACATTCTGTATTCTTTCCTGAAAATCTACACTCTGTCGACAAACAGATTACTTTAGAATTAGATTCAAAAACACTCGACTCTTGCTTTAGCAAACACTTCTCTACTGAGCTGATAAGCATAGAAAAAATTGAGCACTGTGACTTTTTTAATCAAGATGACAACTCTACAGAAATAGAGAGTAGTAACAGCCATATTCCAAAACAATTAGATCTGATTAAAAATACCCCTACCTTATCTTACTCATCTATTAAGCGTGCTCAAAAACTTAATACTCGGTACCCAGAGGAGGCAGGTGCGCCTCCTTCCCCTCCCTCATGTAAATCGGATTTACTTAGTCAAATTCCTGCAGGTACAGAAACAGGTATCATTTTACATAAAATACTTGAAAAAACTTCCTTTAAAAATCTTACACAGCTCTCAACAGATGAAATATATGAAAAGCTAGTGAAAGTACATATAGAATTCAGCAATTGTGCCCAATATGCGGAAGCTATTACTTACCTTCTAGAATTATTAAAACAACAATCTTTTCAAAGCACATACAGTACTTTCAAGCTAGGTGAAGTCGATGAGAAACTCATCTTACGAGAAGCTGAGTTCCTATTTTTTGAACATAAACCAGACTGTTTTATTCATGGTTTTTATGACTTATGTTTTGAACATAAGGGCTACTACTACTTGCTAGACTGGAAAAGTGACCGCTTAGAAAGATCTAGTAGTTATAAAGATAGTAACTTAAGGACTCATATATTAAATAATTACTCTCTACAAATTGCTCTATACAGCAGAGCAATAGAGCTTTTTTGCCAGTCTAACAATACTAGCACTAAGTTTGGTGGAATCTTCTATGTCTACCTAAGAGGGCTTTCTCATGATGAAGGGATATCCTACTTTTCCCCGGAAGAGATATCTCAAATACCTAATTACCATGAGCATATAAAAGAGGCTGTCAATGCAAACACTTAGAAATCACAACGTTATCTCTACCAGCTGGCCCTTGCTCTACTCCCTATTTGAACAAGGTTTCTTCTCATATATAGACCTGCTTTTTGCAAAACATCACCTCCCTCCACAAGAAATTAAAAATGAGCCATTTGCCTGTCTTTTTGCATATAATTTTCTCATCTCACGCACAGGACATATATGCTCTAGCTTTTCTTCGAGCACTTCAACTATAACTCCATCCCCAAGAGAGGTCTTAGAGAGCTACCGATTTACAGAAAAGGGAGAACTAAGAGAATGCGCTGTAGAGTCTTTTGAGAAACTACTAATCTCTGCTTACCAACAACTTCCTAAATTGCTAGCTGTTTTCTCCAGTGAAAATAAGAAAGCTCCTTTTGTGTATGAAGAAAAGCGCTTCTACTTTCTAGATATGTGGCTAACTGAAGAAAGGCTTATTAAATCCCTTTTAAAATTTTCCTCGACATCTCCTTGCCCTATTATCCCTGAGAGTAAGGTAGCTCTGCAGTTAAACGCACAATGCCAAATCTCAGAAGAGCAAAAACTAGCTATTACATCTAGTATTAATAGTTCATTAAGCATCATAACCGGAGGTCCTGGAACAGGAAAAACTTTTGTTGCTAGCCAAATTATTGAGATAATAAAGAACTTTACTACTAGTAACAAGCTTCACTTAAAAGTTGCTTTATGTGCGCCAACTGGCAAAGCAGCCCAGCACCTGCAGTCTGTTTTGAAAGCTGAGGATATAGGCCCCTCTCTTTCGCTAAGCTGTCAAACACTACACTCAGTTTTAAAACCCAATTTTTCCCAGGCTAGCAGGTCAGAGCCTCTCCTTCCATTAGACTTTGATTTTATCTTACTAGATGAAGGATCAATGGTAGACCTACCTATTTTCTCTCTTTTACTAAGCTCCCTAAAACCTTCTTCTCGACTGGTTATACTAGGGGATCCCTTCCAACTTCCTCCAGTTGAGCAGGGTGCATGCTTTAGTAATTTAGTGAGATTAACATATAAACCATTCACCCACTCACACCTTAACACATGCTTTAGAGCAGAAGGCCAGGAACTGATTGACCTTGCTTTCTCCATTAAGGAAGGGAGCTGGCCTATGGTTAAAAAAGTCCTAGAAGATCAAAGCCCAGCTGTTTCCTTTAAAAATACAGAAAGTGAAAGCCTTGAAAAATATAAAAAAAACTGTATTGAGTTTTACTCTACAGCTCTTGATGAGGACAAACCACAATCACCTGAGGACTATTTAGATTTCTTTAACCAACTAAAAATTTTAATTCCTCTACGAAAAGGTCCTTATGGTTTAGAGAACATTAATAACTACATTAAAAA
>JAACFD010000198.1 GCA_009937555.1 Chlamydiales bacterium
GGCCATAGAGGGGTTTTTAGCTGAAAAATTTGCGACAGAAGAAAGAGAAAAATCCGAAACTTGGAAGAGTATGTTTATCTAGAGCATTTATTTTAAAAAGAATACGTAATTAATAGCTTGAGGGCTGCACATTAAGTGCAGCCCTTTTTTATGGCTTTTACTAAAGAATGGTGGTCAAAAAACGTTTTTTTGTTTATCTCTAGTAGAGAAACTAAAGTGTGAATAAGAGGAAACTATGGAATACCTTGCAAGAGTTGTCTTAGCTTTTTTTGTAATCTTTTCAATATCAGCTTGCTCCAAGTCTTTTAAGTTAGAGAAAGAAAGTGTTGGAGCACCGATGGTTGAAGATTTTGAAAGCTTGTCATCGTCAGATGAAGAGGAAGATGACTTGAGTGAGTTGAAAGGTGCTGGTTTTGGCTATGACCCTGTTGGTAGAGGGGAGAGTGTCAAACAGCGTGCGCAAAGTGGCGACACTGAAGCGCAACTTACTTATGCTAACCAATTACTACAAGGTCTTTCAGGTCAAAGCAAAGATTTTAAAGAAGCTTTTAAGTGGTTTCATAGAGCTGCAAAAAAGGGAAATATTGAGGCCCAGTACAAGTTGGGTATGATGTATTTTAACGCTAAAGGAACTGTTCGAGATTATCACCTTGCTTTTGTATGGTATAGACGTGCGGCACAAAAAGGCTATGCTAAAGCGCAAAATGCTTTAGGTTATATGTATGAAGCAGGCTTAGGAACAAGAAAAGACGCAACTCAAGCCGCACATTGGTATGAAAAGGCTGCAGCTCAGGGGCATGCCCCTTCACAGTACAACTTAGGTCTCTATTACCATGAAGGTAAAGGAGGCGCTAAAGAAAAAGGCAAAGCTAAAAAATGGCTAGAGAGAGCTTCAAGAGGGGGAAGTAGCGAAGCTGGTAAACTTAAAAAACGTCTGTATGGCTATTAATGGAAATGCTCACTCTCTAGGCGTCTACCGTCAGCTTTGTAGCGTACTTGTTTGTTTTCCTTAGTAATTGTTTCTGATGCCTCATGGATTTGTATGGTGACTTCTGGATAAATCATATCAGCTTCCACCTTTCCTTCTGCATCTTCTACTGTAATCTTTGTTTCTCTTTGTCTTCTATTGCCAATGCTGAAGCTCTTAATTAGAGTTTTTGCTTTTGCTTCTCCACCAATAAGCTGGCCAACTTTGCTTTCTGTTTCTATTTTACCATCAGCTTTCAGTTTAGAGTCCATAGAAGTATTTTCTATGATAATATCACCCTTTGCCTCTAAGTTACTATTGACCACGTGCTTAACGTATATATTTTTTCCTGCAGCAACCTGGGCATTATGGGATGAACCATACAAGATAAATACTGATCCAAGTTCTGAAGTCAAAGTGCAGCCTTCACAGTTGTCTCCAACAATGATATTACCTTTTGCATTGACATTAGCATTTGTAATTGAGCTTTCAAAGTAAAGATGACCATCAGACGTGATTGGGTCGCTAGGGTTTTTAATTTCCTCTTCGATAATAGTTTGTTCCATACCTTCTAAGGGATCGTTACCCATAGCGCTGCTCCTTAATTATAAATACGATTCTACGCGCTAATGTATGACATAAGAGATTTTAAATCTAGCTTACATTAGCTAGCTAGTATACGGAAGAAAAGAGCGAGGGCAATTGGCCATTTTGAAACTTTAGTACCCCTAAGTTTATTGGCTAAATTTAAAACAGTTAGCACAATTAAAGCTGGGTATATGGTTTCTAAAATAGGGCATATAAAACTGGCTATTCCTTGAAACTCTAGAGTAGATACTGAAAAAGCAACTACTAAGGTGATAATAGAGGAAAGTGGAAACGAAAGTTTATCGCAAGAGATTTCTTTTTTAATAAAGTCTGCAAATAAAGAACTTAAGACTACTCCTGTAGTGAAACAGGCTACCACAATTGCGATGCAAACCACTAGAGACCCTTGTGTCCCTAAAGCCAAATTAGCAATAAAACCAAGCATTTTCTCTGGAGCAATGCTGCTAAGTTGGTTAGCATAAGTAGCCCCTAGCATGACAAGTAGAAAGTAGACAAAAGATAGAATAGTCATCCCAATCAAAGAGGAGCTAAGAGCTAGTTTAAATAGCTGAGTAGAGGTGGTTAGCTCTGCAGACATTCTACTTTGAATATGTTGCAGTACAAATGTAGAGAAAAAGAAGGCTGCTAAAAGGTCCATAGTCTGGTAGCCTTGGAATATCCCGTTTTTAAAGGCATTAAATCCAGCTTCTGCTTCCATTGGAGGAAGCTCAGCTTGGAGTAAGCCTTGGTAAGCTATTAGTAAGAGTGATAAAAGTAAAATAGGAGTTAAGATGCCCCCGAGTAAAGTTACTACTCGAGACTTTTTTATAGTGGCAAAAAAGACAATAGTACAAAAAGCAAAACTAAACATAGGAAGGGAAACTTGTGGAAATAGCTGAGCATAGCTACCGTGTGCAACAGTGATACATCTAGCTAGAACTCCAAAGGGGCCCATTAGGGAAAGGGCGAATAGAGGAATGATAAAACTTGCTTTTTTGCCTATAACACCAAAGAATTCTTCTGTTTTACCTTTAAATAAAAGCATGGCAATGGCGCCTAAAAAAGGCACTAGTACTCCAGTTAAGAAAATACCTAGGGAAGCAAAAGCAAAATGACCGTTACTTTGTTGACCGACTAGCACGGGAAAAACTAGGTTTCCAGAGCCAAAAAACATAGAAAACATGGCAAAGCCAGTCCCTAGGATGAGTGCTTGCTTTTTCATCTCTCTCCTCGAAGAAAACTTTAGAGTAATAAGTAAGAACTTAATCTGAATAAATAGCTGATACAAGCATATTACACCTTGTATTTTTAAAGTTAAAGGATGAATTAATTTCTTGAAAAGAACGAGATTTAAAGTGCTTTAAGCTCAGTCAAAAGGAATAATTATTTTTTTAAGTCGCAAAAGCTCGAAACAAAAGAGCTAAGAATATAGGCCATTTTGCTACTTTTACCCCTTGTAGCTTGTTAAGTAGGTTGAGCAGGGTCAACATAATTAGTGCTGGGTACACAGTCTCTAGGATGGGTGCTATAATAGAAGCTATACCACTGAATTCCAATGATGAGACCAGAAAAGTGATTAGTAAAGTAGTGGATATAGCAACTGGAGAAGAAATTTTATCCATGCATACTCGGCTTTTAATAAAGTCCGCAAATAGTGACGTTAGTACAATTGCGGTTGTGAAACAAGCCACGACAACAGCAATGCAAACTAACCATAAGCCGTATGGTCCTAGAGCATTTTCAGCAATAAAACCTAACATTTGCTCTGGAGCAATAGAAACTAACTTATCTGCATAGCAGGCCCCTAGAAGTACTAGAAGGTAATACACAAAAGATAATATTCCCATACCTACCATGGAAGCAGATAATGCAGCTGTAAAAAGCTGCTTCTTATCTTGCAGTTTAGGCTCTTTTTTACGTATATGCTGAAGGATAAAAGATGAAAAGAAAAAGGCTGCTAAAAGGTCCATAGTTTGGTAGCCCTGAAAAATACCATGAGTGAAAGCTTCTCCTGAAAAATCAGGAGTGGGTGCAGAAAATTCTGCTCCCTGCAGTCCAAAGTAGGCTATTAGTAGCAAAGAGAGTAGAAGTATAGGGGTTAAGACTGTTCCTACTAAGGTAACGATTCGGCTTTTCCTGATAATAGAGAAGAAGACAAGCATACAGAAAAAAGCACTAAAGGTGTATAAGCCCACATCAGGGAATATCTTAACAAAGCTACCATATGCAACGGTAGTGCACCTGGCAAGTACGCCAAATGGTCCTAATAAAGATAGGGTAAATAGAGGGATTAAAAAGCCTACCTTTTTACCCAGCACTTTGAAGAAATCATCACTTTGTCCTTGAAATAGCAGCATAGTAATTGCCCCAAGAAATGGTACAAGCACTCCAGTTAAGAAAATTCCTAGTGCTGCTAGGTTATAGTGGCCCTCACTAAGCTGACCTACCATAACAGGAAAGACTAAATTGCCAGATCCAAAGAACATGGAAAACATAGCAAAACCAGTACTGAGTATAAAAAAACGACTATTATTC
>JAACFD010000199.1 GCA_009937555.1 Chlamydiales bacterium
TAAAATAAGACTCTTTCTATTAAATACTTGTATTAATAATAGGGCGTTTTCATTGATTAAGAAAAACCTGATCATAACCTTACTGTCTGCCTTGCTACTTAACCTTTTCTTTGTTAGCGGACTTCACGCTATCCATAGAGAGCAAAAGTGGTGTTACAATGATAAGGTTGAGCTATGGTCTGAAGCATTTGGAGATAGTCATAACCCTCCAATGCTATTAATTATGGGCGCTATGAATCAAGGCATTTTATGGCCTGATTCCCTTTGTGAAAAACTGGCTTTAGAAGGCTACTTTGTCATTCGCTATGATCACCGAGATGTAGGTCAATCCTCTAGTTTTAACTTCGTCCGAGAGCCGTATGATTTAAAGGCTCTAAAGGAAGACGCAGTATTAATTTTAGATCATTACAATATCCAAGCAGCCCACATTGTAGGAGTTTCAATGGGAGGGATAATTGGAGAGTTAATGGCTATTGAGGATTCAAATAGGGTAGAGTCTTTAACCTTGATTATGAGTACCCATGATCTCAGTACTTTTTTTAAATCAATGACAGGCAAAAAGCATAGTGTTGATGCTTCTCTACCTCCACCTAGTGATCAGTTTTTAAAGTACTTAAAGAAAAAGATGAAGACTAAAGGTGGAAGTGAAGAAGAGAAGATTAATTTAGTATTAGAGGGTTGGAAGATTTGTAATGGTGATCACCTATCTTTTCCTACTGAAGATATGTACGCTCTTCAAAAGAAAGTGCGCCACAGAGCTCGTAATTTAAAAGCTGCTTTTAATCATATTTTTGCCCTGTTTATATCTGACTTGCAGTTTGATAAGCACCTTAAAGATGTATCGATTCCTACTTTAGTTATTCACGGTAGGCAGGACCCATGTTTACCTGTTGAGCATGGTGAAAGTCTATCAAAACTAATTGAGAACTCACAATTAGAAGTTGTAGAGGAAATGGGACACTTCTTAGTACCAGAGCTTTCGGAAAAAATTTCTCATTTAATCTGTCATCATGTTGACCAATATAAGAAGTCTCCATAATATCCAGTTTTAACCTTGACCCAAAGACCCCTAGAAAATATGCGAAAAATTATCCATGTTGACATGGATGCATTTTATGCGTCAATTGAGCAAAGAGAGAACCCTAGCCTTAAAGGTAAGCCTATTATTGTAGGTGGAGATCCCGATAAGCGCGGTGTAGTAGCTACTTGTAGCTATGAAGCTAGAGCATATGGAGTTCACTCAGCTATGCCTTCATCTCAAGCTTTAAAAAAGTGCCCGCAAGCAATCTTTGTATCACCTAACTTTTCCCTCTACAAAGAAGTATCTGAGCAAATACGTGAAATCTTTTATCAGTATACAGATCTTGTAGAGCCACTAGCTTTGGATGAAGCTTACTTAGACGTTACAGAAAACAAAATACAAGAAAAGAGTGCTGTAGAGATTGCAAAGCAGATAAGGAGTGCTATTTATAAGCAGACTAACTTAAGTGCTTCAGCAGGGGTTTCATACAATAAGTTTTTAGCTAAAATTGCTTCTGATTTAAAAAAGCCAAATGGCTTAAGTGTAATTTTACCAAACGAAGCAGAGGCTTTTTTAGAAGACCTTGTAATTGAAAAGTTTTATGGTATTGGCAAGGTTACGACTAAAAAAATGCATGATATGAATATCAAAACTGGCAAGGACTTAAAAAAGCATAGTTTTGACTTTTTAAAGCAGTCTTTTGGTAAAATGGGAGAATTTTACTATTATATAGTTAGAGGTCATGATTCTCGATCTGTTAGCTCAAAAAGAGTAAGAAAGTCTTTTGGTAAAGAGGTAACCTTACCTTTTGATGTAAGTGATGTAAATGTACTGCTTAAAAAGCTAAAGAACCTTTCTGCGAAATTAGCCGATGGAATGTCTAAGCATAGCCTTGCAGCCAGAACGGTAACGGTAAAGGTAAAGACAAAAGATTTTCGTGTATTTACCAAAAGCTATACAGTTTTATTTGCTCTTAAAGAGAGAAAAGATATTTACCAACTAGCTAAAAAACTTTTCCTCAATATTTTTGAGGAGGGAATACAAGTAAGACTAGTAGGTGTATCACTATCAAAGCTGTCGGGGCATCAAGAAGAGGCCGAGCAACCAAGTCAAATGGAGCTGCCTTTTAAAGAGTTTTCCACGTTTTAGTTAACTCATTAACTTTATCCTCAAACTCTCGTTCAGCTTCAGCCATGTCGTTATCTCTTGAAACTTCGCTGCGTTGTACAAGGTAGTCATATCGGGAAAGAATTTCTTCTTTTTGCTGCTCGTTTGTTCTATGTTCAGACCTTGCTTGAGATAGTTCCTGTTGCTTTTTTTCTAGAAGGGAATTATGGCTATTTTGGAATTGAGTTAAAATTTTATCCTGCTTTCGCTGATAGTAGGCAAGTTGTTTTTGATACTCTTTTTCCATAGATTTTGCTTTTCTGAGAGAGGGGAAGTGCTGCAAATGTTTTTCAAAATATGAAGGAAGGGGAAAGATAGACTCTCTTACCACAGAAAAGTTATAGTCTTGAAATTCTTGAATTAGTTTGTTGTCTACATCATAGCTATCCCAAAAATGAGGTGATAAAATAGAAGCTCTCTCTAGCCAAGCAATATCATGCTCTTTTAGGAGTTTTTTGAAAATAGTATGGATATGAGGGTAGTCTGATTGGGCAATTTCTCTGTTAAAAGCATCCTTAATATCTTTTTTATCAAGAATATGCATTCTTACCATCAAGCTCAAAAGAGGTGTTTGGTACTCTTGCATAATAGATGAAAATGTAGGAGAAGCAGACAAAGCTTCATCTAAAGATTTCTTTACTAAATAAGAGGGGATGATGCCTTTAGCAATAAGATAAGATAAGTCCTTATGGCCATACTTATTTATCCATGCAGAAAAAGAGTATTTGTCTTCATCTGAGCGTATCATATAAAAAGACTTTTGTAGCCAAGAGGTAGCTAACATTCTTTCCTCATGTAAAAAGCGGATCTGTTCAAATGGGAAAAGGCTAAGTAGTTCATGTAAATCATTTTTCTGCTGCTTTTTGATACTCTTAAAAAAAGCTTCATTCATATCTTCTTTTTCAATAGCACCAAGGTAGTAAAAATGCTTCAGGTTTTGCCAGGTAAACGTATCTCGCCAGTTTATTAGGTCTGCTTTAGGGAAATCTTTTATAAAATTCTTGAAAAAGAAATGAAGGTCAGCGCTGCTTATAGCCTCTACTTGGTGCAATTTGCGAATATGTTTTTCAGGGATGAGGATAAGTAAATCCTTTAAATTGCGCACATTGTTCTCTTTAATGTCTTTAAAAACAATTATATGAGACTCTTGAGGAGGGATTACCTGATGCTCTAAGCACCAAAATAAGTCTTCTTCTCCAATAGTATTAAGTAGCTTAGTATAGGTAGATATATTGTATCTTTCTCTGAAGGAACGGAAGGATTCTGCCCACTCCTCTTGAGATGCAACTTGTAAACGATAAAACTTGGGAGTAGAGTGAAGGGCTTCTTTGAAATTTAGAGAACTTAAAAAGAGTTCTCGGTGTTTTGAAAGTTTTTCTAGTCTTTTGTTAGCTGTTTGTTCTGGCCATGAGCAAGCTACTAAAGGGATACATAAAGCTAATTTGCTAACTAAAGAGATAAAAGATCTATTCATAGTACGTCTTTCATGTATTATGTTGTATAGTTTCCTCTCTTATAAGTTAACGAGCCTTAAAAAAAAAGCAGCTTATTACAAAGAGTAATAAGCTGCTTTTCTCGTAATTAAGTAACTGGTTTTATTTCTCTTAATAGTGGGTCAAGAAAAATAAAACCAGCAACATCATACACATATTGCAGAGTTTTGTTCTATTCTTTTTATTTGCTTAAGGGATTAAAATAAAAAAAGCAGATAAAAGATTTATTCATTTTATCTGCTTAAAAAAATGCCGATGGCAGGACTTGAACCAGCACCCTATTGCTAGGACCAGATTTTGAATCTAGCGTGTCTACCAATTTCACCACATCGGCTTTAAAAGGATTAAGGTAAATGATAGAGGAGGTAATTTTTTAATGAAAGA
>JAACFD010000200.1 GCA_009937555.1 Chlamydiales bacterium
AACTTTATGCTAAAAAGTAATTCAAAATTAGAGCTAAAGAAGACTCTCTATTCATATAAGCTTTACATTGATAATGCTATTGAAGAAGATTTAAGCCATATAAGTGAAGACTCTCTAGTTCATAGAGCTATGAAGTTCTCCATTAGCAATGGTGGGAAAAGGTTTAGACCATCTCTTTGCCTAATGGTAGCCGACAGTTTTAATAAAAGAGAGCTTGTAAAGCCTTTGTCCGTTGGGGTTGAGTATTTTCATACTGCATCATTAATAGCAGACGACCTTCCTTGTATGGATGATGCTAAAACAAGAAGAAGTAAACCTGCTGTACATGTTCAGTTTGATGAGTCAATAGCGTTACTAGCTTCTTATGCCTTGATCTCTGAAGGGTACTTAAAAGCTTGCTCCTCAATAAAGGAAGCTGCTATTGATAACCCTAGTATTTACAAAGCTGGCATTGATGCTATTGAGAATATTTGCTCCAACACAGGTATTAAGGGAGCGGTGCTAGGCCAGTGTTTAGATATCTTTTCAGATGACTTTTCCAAAGAGTCTGTTGAACGAACCCTTGAGAAAAAAACAGTAACCCTATTTGAGCTTCCCCTAGTAGCGAGCTGGTTAATATGTACTAATGATTGCAGTAGGATAGAAGAGGTTAAACAAATGGCTTATCACTTTGGTCTTGCTTTCCAATTAACAGATGATCTTGATGACTACGAGGAAGATAAGAACGAGGGAAGAAGCATTAATTGGGCTGTTTTATTTGGAATGAACAGCTGTAAGGAAAAACTAGAGAAGCATTGCTTGGCCTTTAAGGAAAGAGCGAAAAGCTTAGGCCTATGGTCAGAAAGTTTTAAGGCTTTACATAGCTATTTAGTCGCTTATATAGACTAAAAGGAGAGGACGCATCCTCTCCTTTTAAAAAATAACTACGCAGCTCCTGCTGTAGCTTTTTTATTGCTACTAGCTGTGGCGTTTGCTGATTTAGCACTTAACTTAGCTTGAAGCGCTTTTTGAACCTCATCAAAAAGCTTCTTATTGTCTTTTAGGTTTTGTCTTGTAGACTCTTTACCTTGACCTAGTTTCTCTCCTTTGAAACTAAACCACGCACCTCTCTTTTCAACAATATCATTCTCAACTGCAAGGTCAATTAGTGATCCTTCAGTTGAAATACCTTCGTTAAATAGAATATCAAACTCAGCAACTCTAAAAGGAGGAGCTAACTTGTTCTTTACAACCTTAACTCTAACTCTGTTACCAACATCTTGGCTTTCGCTTCCTTTGATGGAGCCCGTTCTGCGGATATCTAATCTAACAGAAGAGTAGAACTTAAGTGCTTTACCACCAGTTGTTGTTTCAGGGTTACCAAAAACAATACCTATTTTTTCTCTAATCTGGTTAATAAAAATAGCACATGTATTACTTCTTGATAGGGTAGCTGTAAGTTTTCTTAAAGCTTGAGACATCATACGAGCCTGTAGCCCCATATGAGCGTCGCCAATCTCTCCTTCTAACTCACTTTTAGGAACTAAAGCAGCAACAGAGTCAATAACAATAACATCTATAGAGTTTGAACGAGCTAATGTATCTGCTATGTTCAGAGCTTCCTCACCCGAAGTAGGCTGTGAAATTAATAGCTCCTTTAGGTTAACACCAATCTTTTGAGCATAGCTAGGGTCAAGAGCATGTTCAGCATCAATATATGCACACACGCCACCTTGCTTTTGAGCATTTGCAACGATGTGAGTTGCAAGAGTTGACTTACCAGAAGATTCTGGACCATAAATTTCGACTACACGTCCTTTAGGAACCCCTCCGGTACCTAGGGCAAGGTCAAGAGATGGAGAACCTGTAGGGATGACATCTACACCTTTAGCTTGTTCGCCAAAGCTCATTATAGCGCCTTCTCCAAATTGCTTTTTAATTTGAGATAAAGCAAGGTCTAAAGCCTTTTGCTTTTGTGAAAGTTCTTGTTGTGACATCCATGACTCCTTATTTAGATGGTCGCAAAAGAGAAAATGTTAGAGTGCTCAGAATAACTTTGCAATAACTTTATACCTAGAAAAACAGATATTAAAAAAGCTTAAGATGGTCCAATCTTGTATCATGAGGTTCTACTGGTAAAATCTTTTGACTTAGCTGCTCTTTAAATCCAACACCTATAGCCAGCCCCCTGAAGTCAATAAAGCTACGGTCATAAAAACCCTTGCCGTAACCGAGTCGGTTCTTCTCTGTATCAAATGAAAGCCCTGGGACTAGAGCTAGTTCAATATCACTAATATCAACTTGCTTATTAGCAACAGACAAAGGCTCTAGTATTGATAGAGAGTTTAGTGACAGCTGGCCTATTGAGCCCACTTTATAAAACAGCAGCTTATTTTTACTTATCTTTGGTAGAATAAGCTTACCTTCAGCAGCCAAAAACTTATTAACATCATACATTTGTATTTCAGAACCAATGCTTGAAAATGATAAAATAAAGCTTGCTGAAGCAGCTATTTCTTTTGCAAAGGAGCTAATATTTTTCCTTGCTTCTTCACGTCTATGCTGCTTTATTGCAGCTCTAGTTTTGAGGGAATTAACCCTAAACTCCTCTTTTTGAGCACTTTTAGATCGGCAATCCATTTTCATAAGAAATTTTACTGTGTTGTGTATTATCTTCATTAAAGAGTAAAGCTGTTCCTTTGCCATGCTTTATGGAAGAGGCTGCTTTGCTTATCCCATTCTTATAATACTCAGCGTCTACTAATTTTCCTTCTCTGTATTCTTCGTGGAACATTAGCTGGCCACTCCTATACCATGCTTTACTCTTACCTTCTTTAACGCCATCAATCAATGTATAGTTAGATTCTATACTTCCATTAGGGTACCAAGAACTAACAGTTCCTGATAGCAACTCACCTTTCCAGTTAAGTGATAACTTCTTCTGTTTTTTACTAGATGGGTAGTAAAGAACTTCTTCCCCATCTTTAGTACCACTCATAAAAGATTCCGTTTTAATGAGATGACCGTCTTTATTATAAAGTTCACATATCCCTGAAACAACCCCATCTGCTATAGGCTGGTAAAGAACTCCTTCTTTGAATATGGTGCAGCGCTTGCCGTTACCTTTTTCAACCTTTGAGGCTAACGAGTCCTGAAGGTAATATCTCCCTTGGAGAAGTTTACCATGATCATATAGTTCCTCAAGCTTAAACTTTTTATCAGTAACCTGAAGAGTTTGTTGTCCATGCCTATCACCTTTATAGTAGCTGCCCTTTTCAATCAGCTTACCTGAGTTAGAAAAAGTTTCTGAACAACCATGCAACTGACCTGAAAGGAAGTGTTCTTGCTTTTGAATCTGGCCTGATGGAAAAAAGTGTACTGCTTTTTCTGTAGCTTTACCGTTAGCAAAAGAAAATTTGGCTTTACTTTTGCCGTCAGGATAGAAAGCTAGAAATGAACCATTAAATACCCATGTTTTTTTTGCATCTGCTGTCAGGTCTCCACTTCCTCCTTTAAGGCTAGCTATAACTTTTCTTTCTCCATTAGGGTACCACTCGTTATATTCTCCATAAGCTTGAAAGCTTTTAACTAAAAGTTGCTCATGGAGTTGTCCGTTTGGGTAGTAGCTTAGAATTTTTGAGTTACTGCTGTTTGCTTTTTGTTTATCTGCAAAAGTAACTACTATTTTTTGGTAGGGCTGGGGATTATTAAAATCCTCAACCTTAATCTCTCTTAGATGTTTAGGGTTAGTTACTGTTTCTGTAAAGCCATTTGCGTCTGTCAATTGTAAACCTAAAATATTTTCTTTACAACCAACCTGCTTTGCCTGACAGGAAGGTAAGCTAAATAAGATGAAAAGACTAAGGAAGCTAGTCGCGAGCAAACCTTCTAGTACACGAAAAAGAGAAGTTAACATTGTATAGGTTAGAACTCTCATGTTTATAAGCCTTGGTTATAGTTAAAGATTCTAATTTTGCAGGATCATTATTTAGGTTAAGGGGGGATTTTAAAGTTTCCAGTAGTAGATTAAGGTTTTTA
>JAACFD010000201.1 GCA_009937555.1 Chlamydiales bacterium
TTAAGCTTTTATACCACTCAAAAGTATAGCAGCTCGTTCACGGGCTGCTGCACTTGAAGCCTCATCACTTACAATAAAGTATAACAGTCTTTGTATATGTCTATTCTCTATAAGAGAAGAATCTTTTTCTAACTCTTTTAAGAATTTACCCGAGCTTAAGACCTTTCTCTCCCCTGAGATATCCACAGCAATTCTACGTGTTTTATTTCTGCTCGAGCTAACTATAGCTAGGATTTCATAGTCTAATAGACCCGTATTTGTAACTAGTTCTTCCTCTACCTTAAATTCCCCTCCAGCACCAGCTCCTCCTATACTAGCAGTAGGCTTTGCTCCAAGATTTCCATTATAAGCTCTAGCCTTCTCTATCTTATGGTTGAGTAGGGTAAAAACATGAGTCCAAAAAGTATTGACTACTGAATACTTACTGGCTCTTTCCTCTGCTGCTACTAAGTCTTCCTGCATAGGGACTTCTCTATGAGCAGAAAGCTCAGAGGAGATTCTAGATAGTCCACTAAGATCAAGGCTTAGCTGACTCACCTTAATGCTTTCCAAATCAGAGCTACTAAGAACATTTGATGAACTAAGCTTACTTAATAAAGCTCCCCTTATTTTTTTTAATCTGAGTGCACTGAGCCTTTTATAGACTCTATTACCTAAAGACCTTCTCATACTTAGCTGCATCCTTTTAGCAAAACAGTTATCAGTGCTTTGAATTGTGGTTAAATCATCACTAAAAGAAACAGTATAAGGATTTAAAGACCTAAAAGCTGCAAGCATACGCTCCCATCTAGCCTTATCTGCAAAAAGACGTATTGAAGCTCTTTCAGTGTTCTCTTTTTCTAAAAGTCCATGCTCTCCTGAAAGCAAATGAAAAAGTGAGCATAGGTAAGCTTTACCGTTACTGTCCCAATAGTCTCTGCTACAGCTAACGCTCATAAAAGTTCTGCGCATTGATGAACCCGATAAGTATCTAGAAGCTGTAGAAATCATTGAACAGATAGAAGCTGATATTGAACTTATATCCTCAACAGCTCCTCTTGAATCCATTAAAGTAAGTTGAACCTCTTCTTCGTCAAATTTAATTGCTAATCTCATAGCATGTTGATACAACCCAAAATCTAAGATAAGCTCATTACTAGAAGTTTCAAGCTCTTGCATAATTCGATCAGTGATCATATCTTTTAGTTCTGCTACTCCCTCAGGACTTCTCTCTCTAACAAGGCTGTCTATTAACAGGTTAATACCCCTGGTTTGTTGAAGCTGCTGGTAGTAATGATTCAGAGCTAACCTATCTTCCGTTGCCATTGAGCTAGCATTTAACATAGATTGAATAAGGCTTTCTTCTATCCTTGTACAAATGATTGGCTGACCAAACTGATCAAATACTGAGCCACCAGGAGGAACTGAAGAACTAGAGCGATGTTTAGCAACAGTGCACGAAAGGCACATAGCAAGAAGATGTCTTAAAACTTTCTGATCGTTTTTTGAAGAAGTAAAATTTCTATCGGCTCGAATTTTAGCTGCCTTGACCAGTTCTTTAAACCTAGCTTCTTTGCTAGCATCAGGAAAATGAGCTCTTACTAACCTAGAGATCTCTTTATCTTTAACAGATTCAGATAAATCTTCAGATGTACTTTCTGCTACTAACCTAACTCTACTTCTCTTATCTACTGGAGATGCCATATAATTCTAACCTTACTTTTATACCTAACAATCATTATACAAGATGCTAATAAAGGTAAGATTTTTTAAATATTAAGATAGTGTTTATCATCAATGCTTTTAAGCTACTTCAAGAGCTCTATCTCTAAAAGCACTAGCCTCTGTCATAACCAAGTTAAAAGCTCTATTATAAGCTCCCCTAACCTCCCTTTCTTCAGCGTCAGCAAGGCCCAGTAAATCTTTTTCCATTTCCCCTATCTCTTCGTTTACACGATAGAAGTGAGGTGCCTCAAAATGCAATTTTCCTGAGCATAAATCTCCTGAAACTTCAGGATCATGATCTTCTACATCTATCCCTTCAGCCTCTGAGGGACTTTGAAAGGCTTGTAAAACTTCTTTTAACTTAAAGACCTCTTCAAGAAGCTTCGATTGCTGTTCAGCTAAAATAAGCCCCCTAGCCTCAAGCTTTCTAGCCAGCTCATCTTGGCTAAGAGCTGCTTTTCTTAGTCCAGCTTCTTCTACTGCTAATTTAGCTATAAGCTCTTTTAGACGTGCTATCTCAGCCAAAAGAACATCTATATCTCCTTGGATTATTCTCTCTTCCTCTTTAAGCTCATCTACCTTAGCTTTCCTTTCTTCATGTAGAGCCTTATAG
Source organism: Chlamydiales bacterium (assembly GCA_009937555.1). Taxonomy (GTDB): domain Bacteria; phylum Chlamydiota; class Chlamydiia; order Chlamydiales; family JAACFD01; genus JAACFD01. Next base: position 2,318 of record JAACFD010000201.1, read on the forward strand.
CTCTGGTCAAATTTACGCATAGCCTCGTAAAAGTGCGGAGTCAATGTCATTTTACTAGATGCTAGCTCCCCCCACTTCACTTCACTGCCTCTTATAAGTTTAGTTATATCCACCCTCTCTCCATGTAGAGTTACCTGAAGCAGCTTTTTCTCACTCTCTCTATATTTTACTCTAATAGCGGATAACTCGCTAAGAACTGAGCGCTTTAGCTCTTTTTCTTCTTCCGATAAGCTCTTATCACTAAGAGTTTCTTCGCTTAACTCTTGAATAGCTTCATCTCTATAGTCTTCTCCGTGAATCTCATAGCTATCTAAAAACTTAGCATAGTCAGCCTCTATTGTACGAAACGTTTCTTTTAACTGCTTAAGTTTAGCGTTTGCTTCCACCTTGTCAACCATTGCTTCCATGTAGGCTTCACAATGCTCTCCTAAGTTACTTTCCTTTATCTCCCCTTCAAATAGGGTCATAAAAAACTCTATTTTACTGTCTCTATTAGCTTTCTGTTTTTTAGAGTTTAGATAAAGCTGCTTTTTAACTTTATCACTAGCTAGCTCTGAAGAAATAAAACGCTGCTTTTTATCTTCCTCACTCATTCCATCAGCACTCTCATCTCCTTCTAGTAACTCTAGAATATGCACCTCTCTTTCATCCTCTGAAAACCGAGCCCACATACTAGTAGCTTCCTTAGAAATATAAGCTGCTTTTTCCTCTTCAGTTATTTCTGCTACTTCTTTCTTCAAGTTCTTTGAAAGAAGACTTACGAAGATCTTCTCATGTTTTCCAGCATCAAATGAAAGCCACTTTTCCTCGTCTTTCTTTAAAAGTTGAGTCTCTAATGCTTTTTCCAAAACAGATGAAATCTGATTGCTTATCGTACCTACTCTAAAAGTATGGACGCCCCCATTGATAGTTTCTACTTTATTAAAAAGAGCTTTAATAGCATCGGTTAGAAAGTTTAATTTATCTTCATCCAATGCATTTTCATCTCCAAAAAAGTCCTTAAAGTATAGTTTGATAACATCATAGACCCCTTTTTCAGCTCCTCTTTCTCCCCAAAGCTTTACACTTCTTCCTTTCCCAAAACCATACTGCTTTCCATTCATTTGCTTTGCAAGATTGACTAAACCTATTTTTAATGAGCAGCTGTTATGCATAGTATTTATTTCTGTTTTCTGAAACTTCCTAAGTGCTTTTCTAACTTCTTCAGCATCCCCAGCGTGCTTCTCATATAGCAGCTCTACAAGCTCCTCATAATTTTTAGGCTCTCTACTGAGTCCAGCTGTAAGAGAGGTGTGCCTAAGAGCTTTATGCGTATAGATATTCTGCCAAAATGTAGGGTTAGTGCGTTTACTATTTAGCGCTTTAATTCTACTATTAGCACTCTTAATATCTTCATTAACTGTTCCGTAAGAAGCTCCTCCAATCTTATCTATTAACATTTCTCGCACTTCATCTTGATAGTCCTCTAAGAGGAGCTGTTTACATGATTTCTCTTGACCTTCTAGAGCTTCTGTTTTGGCTATTTCTAAATCTTCTTCAGCTTTTCTAATCTCACCTGATAGAACTGATACCCTCTCTTTTAGAAGTACTCTCTTAGCTTCAAGATCTATTAGTTTCTCTCTACGTTTATTCTCTGCAGCTTCTTTCTCTCTTAAAGTATCTTCTAGTGAAGCTGCAACCACCCCTT
>JAACFD010000202.1 GCA_009937555.1 Chlamydiales bacterium
TAGTTGACTTATTTACAAAGTTAATCACTACTTTATGAAATTTAGCTGTTGTTTCTTTTCTAGATCTAGTAAGGGAGTATAGACGCTATAGGGAAAGTTTTGACGTGTCTTTAAAGAGTGAACACTGAATAGACAAATAAAAAATAAAAACGCAAAAAGAGAAAATACAGTAAACGAGCGATCCATTTGCAAACCTTTTGTAATCCAAACTAGTTAGCTATCTTTTAAAGAAGATGCTCACATTTTGTCTATACAAAAGAATGAAGCTAGATTAAGCCTTTAAGTGATGCTTGGTAAAGAGAGTAGGTAATAAATGAATCCCTTACATTAACCGATATAACACCTTGATTTGTAGGCACTTCTATGTAACCTCTTTTTATTGATTCCTCAAGTTGAACACGGCTAAGTTTCAAAACCTTTAAAATAGCTTCAGAATACTCTTGATCTTGGTGGCCTTTGAAGGTTATTTTTCCTAGGAAAATAGGAACTACAGTATTAGTAGACCCTGAGTCTGGTACCATATTTCCCAGAAAGTCTAACTTATTAACAGCTAAACCTGTCTCTTCTTTTAACTCTCTAAGAGCAGCTTTTTCTACTGCTTCCCGCTCATTTCTAGTGCCTCTAGGTACCTCAAGCTCCCAGCTTCTAGTAGCATGCCTAAAATTCACGTTTAGATAAATATTTCCTTCTTCATCAACAGGCACAACGGCAACACCAGGAGGGCCATCCAAAGAGCTTTTCCACAAAAGCCTATCATAAGTACCGTAAAAATTAGACGGAAAGCGGACAGCATCTCTAATGAGCAACCAATAGGTATCTTCAGCAATTACCCCTACCCTTGAAGCCATATAAGCTTGCTTTTTTGATAAACCTTTTCTCATCAATCGCTGACGCTGAATTTCTTCAATCTCTTTAATTAGCTCTACATTAGTACAGATTTCTATTTCGCCTTTCTCATGATCACCCCAGGGACCAAGAGCATGCATATTCTCTTTGAGTAGACCTAAGTACTCTGTAAGGCGTTGTTCTGACTCAACTTTTTCTGAGCCAAAAAGGCTAACAGACAAGAGTAGGCTAGTTAAAATAGCAGAAAACAGTAAGCGTTTTTTTTTCATTGTTGGTTCATTAAAAGGTTGTGATAGTGCACTAATTTATTTTAAAGAAAAAAAGTTTAAGTAATAACCTACATTTATTCAAGAAAGTTATATAAAAAAGAACACTTAAAATAATGATTTGAAACAGGTTAAGAAAAAATTTTATTTACATTTACTCAAATCTTATTGAAATAGAGAAGCATAAAAGCTTCCTTTGACCCATCTAATGTCTGAAAAAAAGAATACTTGGTTAATACGAAAATAGTCTCTAAACCAGCTACTTTCTTGCCAAGACCCATGAAAAAGACGCCCAGGATACATTAGAAGACGATTATAGGCCATTGGAATATGACTATATGCTTCCCAAAACTCATCTGAGCGCTCATGAAAATAACAGGTCCCGTCTTCTTTGTTTTCTGGAATAAAGACCTTGTCCACAGCCTCTTGACTATCAATCATATAATTGCTTCCCAAAGCCTTATTTTTGTAAAAGGACGTCCCTCCCCTACACTCTTCTTCTGTGTTCAAATAAACTAAAGCAGCAAAGGCTTCATGATCGCTATGAGGAAAAGGAACTCCCTTTACTTCTTTCTCTTTTATCCATTTGAAAACATTGCTAACAAACTCTGGTACAGGTTTTAAAATCTCAACACCCAGGTGACGAGCAGCAAGTTCGCGTATACGCCAGCAGGGCTCACCTAAATCTAAGCGAAGATAGTGGCGGCAATCTAGATAATCAACGAAGTTTAAACTGCCTTCAGGATTTTCTTTCCATATTGGAGCAGGCGTTTGCAAGATGAGATCTCTAACCAGATCTGGCCGCTTATAAAAATTGTCTACTGTAACTACAGGAAAGGAAGAGTCTAACACATGATGAACCTCTACCTTCAATTGCGAGTTAACAGCAAATATATCTCGAGGTTTAAACGTCCACATTTTTTCCCTTAAAAAGATGATCCAAGCTAAATTTACCTGCGCCAAAAGTGAATAAAGTAAACAACATAAGTAAGTAATAAAAAGCTATTTCAAAACCATTATTAGATGCTGCAAATCCATTTTCCCAATGAACTAAGTAAATCGCAACTACCATAATAATCATAAGAGGAAAACTTATAAGGCGTGTCATAAAGCCTGCAGCAAGTAGTATAAAGCCTGCATATTCAGTATATGCAGCTAAGTAAGCTTGAAGCTCTGGCATAAACAAGCCCATATTTTTAAACCATGCAGCAATACTATCAATATTATTTACCTTTCTGACAGCTGGTTCCCAAAAACCATATGCTAAAACTAGTCTTAAAAATAGCAAGGCAAAATCTTGCAGTTTATTTAATTTATCTGTGCACTGACAACATGATTTACTAAACATTCTGTACCTCCATTTCACATTAGTTAAAAGCCCAACCTAAAAGCAGCTTTTCATTAGTTATGTTTTCTAGCCAGAGTTTTATCTTTTTATGGATTGTTTGATTAAGTTTCCACCCAAAGTCTTTTACAGTTTTTTCTACCATATGGTCCATACAAATCTTACTCTCTGACATCTCCTCTAGCAAATAAATAAAAAAGCTAGAGTGCTCAAAAAATAGCACCTGCTTAGTTTCTGGGTGTCGGTGTAAGCTGATAAAATACTGTTTTTTATCAGATAGCTCACCGCACTTAGTTTTCTTAAATACAGGATACTCTAGCTGTAGTAGTTTATGCTCGGGGTTCACTATAGGAAATTGGTAATAAGCTTTTTCTTCTAGTTCTTTAGCAGCAGGTTTATTAGGCATCATATAGACTTCAATTTCTAGCCATTCAAAAAGTAGAAGGTCATTCAAAAAAGGCAGAGCAAAAATTTCATCATAGCCTCTACTTTTAGCAAATGACACTAGAGCTTTGGGCATTTCCCATAAATAAGGGGATATACAAGCATCACTAGCTAAAAAATCATCAACAACTTGCTTCCACTGATCATCACTTAATAAGTGATATGTAATAGGATAGGCGTTTTGCAAGGTTGAATCAATATTATTACAGATTAAACGACGGTAAACTTTGGCCCTTTCATTAGATATTAATAGGTCATCCGAGAGCTTTGATTTTTTTCGGCAAAAATTCGCCATCTCTCTTTGAGCTTTCTGAGTACCATCTTTAAGAAACATAAGACAGTTCCCTTGACTTATTTACTATTGCTTGAAGCCTTTCCCCTTCTTCGCAAAGCTCAGTAAAATCAGGAATATTAAAATCTCTTTCTAGTAGAATGGGAACTTCTTGCTTAATATGCTTTAAGGTCCAGCTAAGAAGGTTGTAAACAGGATCAATAATACCTTCTCCATGAGTATCTATAATTAAATCCTCACTCTCCTGGTAATGACCAGCCATATGAATATAACTTACTTTTTCTAGGGGAAGAGATAAGATAAATTCTTTTGCATCATACTTATGATTAAAAGCATTTACATAAACATTATTAACATCCAGAAGCAACTCACAACCAGATTTTTCTAAAATAGAGCAAATAAAACCTTCTTCAGACATTTCAGGAATAACTGTCGTATAATAAGAGACATTCTCAATTGCAATATTCCTACCTAGTGCGTCCTGCACTTGCTTAATTCTATTGACAACATGGTCTACAGCAGTTTTTGTGAATGGTATAGGTAGTAGGTCATAAAAATGAGCATTATCGCATTTACTATAGCTCAGGTGCTCAGAGTAGAGTTTAATATTATACTCATTGAAAAACTCTTTGAGTTTTTTAATAAAGCCTTGATCTAATGGTTCTGGACTACCAAGAGAAAGAGAAAGCCCGTGACAAAAAAGTGAGTACTTTTTAAAGGCTTCATTCAGAAGTTCTTTATAAGCTCCTCCAATACCCATCCAGTTCTCTGGAGCAAACTCCACAAAGGAAAATATAGATTGATCATG
>JAACFD010000203.1 GCA_009937555.1 Chlamydiales bacterium
ACTTTTCCTCTCCTAGATCTTTGTTATGAAAGTATTTTATTCTTAAAAAGTTAAGGAGGTGTTAAGTAAATATTTTTATTTAATTAATGTTCAGGTCAGTAACAGGTAAGAAGAAAGCTACAGGGCGCAGACAAAATCAATCGAGTTATTCACGATATGATAATTTTGTAGAAAACGTTTGGTTAGCTCTGAATAAGCCTTTTTATCAGCTTTTTTTAGTACTTGTGCAACTTTACTTTTAGTGAAATGGTAGTAAGGGTTGGCATTTTCACTTTGAGAGCGTAACTCTTGTCTGCTTGTGTCAGGGAAGAGAAGGCAACAGCTACTTAAATAATGGTACATTTTATGTGCATTACTATCTTTGGGTAGCAGGGTAAGGTGCGCTTTAGCAAGTTTAAAAAGCTTACTTACACGTTTATCTTGAAGGTTTGTATTCTGCTTTTTTTTGATAGAAAGATAATAAGTGCAGCTTCTATATAGTTTGTCTAGTAGCTTTGGTCTTAACTCTTGAAGGATATGTTCAAGGTCAGCAATTTTTAACTTATATATTTCTCGACAAGCTTGACGATACCTTTTTTGAGGGACTTCTTTGTATCCAATAAAGTGAAAGCCGCGGCTTTCATACCATCCTTGTCCTGTTGCAAATACATGCCATAGTCTTAGTGACCATTTCCCATCTTTTTTAGGGCAGTGAATAGCTGAAGCATCATTTAACCTACAGCTTTCAATACCTAGCTCATAAAGAATACTAAGAATATAACTTAATATTTCCTGACCTGATAAATTGGTTCCTTTATTAGGGATAATAGAATCTATGTAAGCTGAAGCTTCTCTTTTGCTGATACTAAAATTTCCAACAACTAAAAGACGGTTAGCTTTGCTTGGATGTGAGATGAGTATAGTACAGTCGTCATTATTGATAGAAAAGTAGGTGTTTTTTCTTAGGTAGATATGTTTTGAGTCACACCTATCATTGAGTTTAGCTATCTTTTCGGCTAGTGTGACACCTTCCTTATTTACAAATGCGAACCTAGACTGCACTAAGTGGCGCAACTGGGGGTCAATTTTTCTAAGTACTTTGCGTGCTTTTGCATTCACCCTAGCTTCTAAGGTGGAAGGGGTGTTTATAGGGAAGGATGCGGAGGCATTTACCACCTCATCAATGTCTTTACTGTGAAATAGTGTGCTTACTCTATAGTCTGAAAAATCAATCATAAGTTATGCATAAGGTCTGTTTGATAGAGTGGGGGAGATTATAAAATAATAGGAATTATTTACAGGTATAAAAAAAGCCAGGCCTATTAAGCCTGGCTTTATAAAGATATAAAAGCAATTTTATGATGCTACTAGTAGCCTGCACCCATTCCCATAGGAGCAGCAGGAGCACCAGCTTTGTCTTCATCTTCAGGAAGATCAGAGATAATAGCTTCTGTTGTTAGCATTAAAGCTGCAACAGAGCTAGCGTTAATTAAAGCTGATCTAACTACTAAAGTAGGATCTAAAATACCAGCTTTAATCATGTCTTCAAACTCATCTTTGAAAGCATTGTAGCCTGTGTTAGACTTAGCTTTTTTCACTTCTTGAAGGATAATAGCACCTTCTTGACCAGCATTCTCAGCGATCTGTCTTAAAGGAGCGCTTAAAGCTTTTGCAATGATTTGAGCACCTGTTTTTTGGTCTCCAGATAGTTTTTCTACAAGAGCTTCAACTAATGGGATACAGCGTACTAAAGCTGTTCCACCACCAGGTAGAATACCTTCTTCAACAGCAGCAGCAGTAGCATGCTGTGCATCGTCTACACGGTCTTTCTTTTCTTTAAGAGCAACTTCTGTAGCAGCACCAACATTAATTACAGCAACGCCACCTACTAGCTTAGCTAGTCTTTCTTGAAGTTTTTCTTTATCGTAGTCTGAAGAACTTTCTTCAATTTGAGCTTTAATTTGAGAAGCTCTTTTCTGAATTTCTTCTTTAGAACCAGCACCTTCAACAAGCACTGTATCTTCTTTCTTCATTACAGCCTTTTTAACTTGGCCTAACATGTCAACAGTAGCATTTTCAAGCTTTTGACCTAGCTCTTCAGAAATTACTTGTCCACCTGTTAAGATAGCAAGATCTTCCAGCATAGCTTTTCTTCTATCACCAAATCCAGGAGCTTTAACAGCACATACCTTTAAGCCACCACGTAGTTTATTTACTACTAAAGTAGCTAGGGCTTCACCTTCTAGATCCTCTGAGATAATTAAAAGAGCTTTTCCTTGTTCTGCAACAGTTTGTAGAATAGGAAGTAATTCTTTCATTGAAGAAATTTTCTTATCGTAGATAAGCACATAAGCGTTTTCTAAAACAGCTTCTTGGCTTTCAGGATCAGTAACAAAATAAGCTGATAGATAACCTCTATCAAAGTTCATACCTTCAACAACATCTAGTGTTGTTTCAAAACCTTTAGCTTCCTCAACGGTAATAGTTCCATCTTTACCAACTCTTTCCATTGCTTCAGCAATAATTTCGCCAATCTCACTGTCATTATTTGCAGAAATAGTAGCTACTTGAGCAATCTCTTGCTTGTTCTTTACAGGCTTACTCATTTTCTTAAGCTCTTCAACCACAGCATTTGTAGCTTGCTCAATACCTCTTTTTAGGTCCATAGGGTTAGCACCCGCTTCTACGTTTTTAAGACCTTCAGAGTAAATAGAGTGAGCTAAAACAGTTGCAGTTGTAGTTCCGTCTCCAGCCTTATCAGCAGTTTTGCTGGCTACTTCTTTAACCATTTGAGCACCGATATTTTCATTCTTATCTTCTAGCTCAATCTCTTTAGCTACGCTAACACCATCTTTAGTAATTTGAGGTGAGCCGTATGACTTGTCTAAAACGACGTTTCTTCCACGAGGTCCTAGGGTAACACGAACAGCATCAGCTAAGGTAGTTACACCTTTTAAAATCTTCTTACGAGCGGTATCTTTAAATTTGATATCTTTTGCGGACATGATTGATCTCCTTAAATTTTACGTTAACTTTTACTCAACAACAGCAATAACATCATCTTCTTTAACAATGATGTACTCTTCGCCATCTACAGTCACTTCTTGACCAGCATATTTCTCAATTAGGATCTTATTGCCTACAGAAACTGAAAAAGGAATATCATTTCCAGACTTATCTTTTTTCCCTGTACCTAGAGCTAAAACCTCAGCAGTTTCTTGTTTTTGTTTAGCGCTATCAGGAAGGATAATCCCACCTTTAAGGTTTTCTTCAGCTTCTAATCTTTTTGCTAATACTCGGTTGCCAAGAGGTTGTAGTTTTGCTTTGTTTTTTGTTGTTGTCATATTTTATGTCTCCTTGCGTGAAGTTGAAACAAATTAAAATTTAAATATGCCCCGTGCTTCAGGTTTAAAAAAGAAAATCTTAGCAACAAACAGGGCTTTTTTGCAAGTTAAATTTAGCAGTTTAGCTAAAAGATTGCTAATAAATCTAATTGATTTAGTTTCAATGATATATTTTTTATCACCGCTTGGCACTGAACTTGCTCTTTTTGAGCTATCATAATTCTACCATAATTCTACTGAATCATAAGGAAACTATATGCAAATTAGAGGTTTAAATAGTAATGCATCTTCATATGTTAAGTCCCAAAATGTAGACATTAAAAAAAATGATGCGATTGATGATTTATTTAATAATTCCTCTAGTGAAGAAGAGGATAGTTCAAGTATTAAGCTTAGGCTGTCAAAGACATTGCAAAATCTGCAAGATCATTTAGTAGATGAAGTAGATGATTTTTTAGGTAAAAATCCTACTATAAAGCAGCAACTAGAGGAGGTTGAGTTGCCGAGTAATGAGTATACTCGTTATTTCGATGGAGCTGATTTTACTCTAAGAAAGCTCAAGTCTTATATGGCATGGCAAAATATAGATAAAATGTCAGAGCAGGGGACTTTAGTTGATGAAACACACCCTTTTAAGCAG
>JAACFD010000204.1 GCA_009937555.1 Chlamydiales bacterium
TTTCAAAGTTGATACTACAACCCCTACAAAACCAATGCTTACAGTACTAAAGCAAGTTGCTATAGTAGCTGCTTCTTTTTTAGTATAATAACCTTCTTGATACTGCTGCCGAGTTAAATAAAGCCCTATTGAATAACTCCCTAACCAGGAGGTTAAGTTATCAATAGAAGAGCGTCCAGGTAGAAGAAATAGCTTTCTCATTAAAGGCGAAAGAAGCGTCCCAAAAAACTCTAGAGAGCCATAATTTACAAATAAATTTAGAATAATAGCACCTATAGGAACGATTAATGCGATAGAGAATGCTAAAGTATTCCACATTAAGACAGAGATTTTTTTATCTAATATTATCTCTGGACCAATACCTAGAAAATATCCTACAGCTAATAAAAAACCTAAAAGTCGTACTATAATTCTGAACCGAGAACCTTTCTCATGTTTTGAGAAGATGGGAAATAAAACGCCTAATGCAAATAATATAAGGGTGTAATATGCAGTAACAGTTGGATTAAAAGTCTTTATGAGCTGAACCATAACATCAAAGCAAACTGTCGTACTCCCCTGATAATTAACAGGAAAAACAAAGAATATAAAACCCAGCAAAGAGGATGATATAATTTTTAGCACATCTTTATACATTAATCACACTAAGTAAGTTAGACTGAAGAGTACGATGCATTAAGCCTTCTGATTAGTCAAGAACTAAGTCTATTAGCAACAGACAGGAAATAGATAAGACTAAATATACTTTTAGTGTACAATGCGACTATTACACATATACTTTGAGGTTAATATGGAAAGCCTTTTCCCAAGTTGTAGTAAGTGCGGTTGTGAGTACACTTATGAGGATGGATTTATGTACATCTGCCCAGAGTGTGCCCACGAGTGGCCAATAGATGCTAGCACTGATGAAGTTAATGAAGAGCTAACTACTAAAGATGCTCATGGAAACACCTTAAAAGATGGCGATAGCATTACAGTTATCAAAGACTTAAAGGTTAAAGGGGCTCCTAATGCAATCAAGGTTGGCACAAAGGTAAAAAATATCAGAATTGTAGAGCCCAAAGATGGGCATGATATTGACTGCAATATCAAAGGCTTTGGGGCCATGATGCTAAAGTCTGAATTTGTCAAAAAAAGCAACTAATGTATAAGCACGCATAAATACTATATAACTAGTGAAAGTACGCTCAATTTATGGATAGAATTTCTTATGAGATTTATATCAACCTTGATAAAGAAGAGTTATTAGTTGGTAACTTAATCTATGATATAGCCGACAGCTTATGTACTTTTCAATACTCCCCTGCGTACTTGAAGCACACAAAAGCCTTTGCTATACAGCCTTCATTAGAGTTAAAGGAAGAAATCTACCAATGCCCTAAAGGGCATATTTTTGGCTGCTTTCATGACTCACTACCAGGAAAATGGGGACATTACTTACTACGATCTCAAGGTAAACTACCTTTAGAAATTGAGCAACTAGCATTAGTAAAGGATACTGTCCGTCAAGGTGCATTAAGGGTAAAGCTAAGCTGCGATTCTTCTTTTTTATCTAAAGGTTTGCTACCTATTCTTAAAAAAGAAGAACTTCCTAAAATAGTTCATACCTTTAGACGCTTTGCAACAGGAAAAACCTCTAAAAAAGATCTGATAAGACTACAAGAAGAAGGGGTGTCCTTAGGAGGCATTGACCATAAAGTAAGCTTTACAGATAAATCAGGGCAGCTTTATATAGCTAAACTACCACACCATGAAGAAGGCCTTTCGGCCAGAAGATGGGAAGCTCTTGCCTTAACTATCTCCCAAAGAGCAGCCTTAGACACAGTAGAATGGGAATTTCTAGAAATAGACTCAACCCCTATTGTTGTTAGTAAACGTTTTGATCGATTAAACAATGAAAGAGTTCCCTATATCTCAGGGAAAACTTTTATGAATATATATCACGATAGAGGAGATAGCTACTTTACCACTCTAAAGCTGCTTGATAGTTTTGGCTCCCAGCCTCAAAAAGATAAGAGAGAAATATGGAAAAGAGTCGTGCTAAAAGCCCTTATATCAGTTTATGATGACAATTTTAAAAACTTTGGCTTTTTATTAGATAAGCAGAAGTGGAGACTAACACCTCTTTATGATTATATTCCTATCCCTGAAGCAGTTAAGTCCAGAGATCCTGAGTTTAGCTTAGAATCAGCCATGCTCGATCTAGAAGTTTTTGGAATAAATGAACAAGAAGCAGTTAGTGATATAAAAAAGATTTATGAAACTGTTCTATCATGGAGGGATATAGCAAAAGAATTAAATATTTCGGAAAAAGAACAAGAGATTATGTCTTCAGCTTTTGAACATCAGGATACGCTGTTTGCTAAATCACTTTAGCTTTAACGTACCTTCCATGCATCAGCTAGTTCTACTCCTGCAAATTTATCCATAGCAATATTGTGAACAGCTTTATGAAAACTTGTAGAGCCGCCTCTTTTTTTCACTTCTTTAGTTCCTCGGTATCCTCTGCCTTCTCTTACCCCTAATAACCTTTGTTGCTTGCGATACTCTTTCTCTGCTTTTCTACGCTCTTCTAAAGCTTCAGGGTGATCAGCAATAGCTCTTACTTCAACAGGAAAGTCTTTGCGAGCTTTCAAAAGAGCTTGAAGCCTCACATCACATCCGTGTGTACAACGAGCACCGTGTTTACAGGGTTCTCTTTCAGATACAATACTTCTAATGATACCTGACTGCCTCATATCTAAAGCTTTGCCACGCATTCTTTTGTGAGCTCGTTTTCTCTCTTCTAGAACTCTTCCTATTTCTCTTGAGAGCCCAGCCTTACTATCATCGGGTCGCGGTCTTTTTTGAGCTTTAACACTACCAGCAGACTCATCCTCTTCTTCCTCATCTAGAGCAGGAGCTTTTGTAATAGCTAGCGCAACTGATCCACTTCCAGCTTGCGAATCGTCATCTTCACCAAAACTATAACCTAGTAAAGAATCATCACTATCATCAATTCCTAGTAAGCTATTTTGAGAAGAACCTTGCGACTCATCTAGTGATGAGCCTAGTGATGATAGAGCTGTTGCTACTGAAGATGAACGGGAAAGCTCATCACTTTCTCCATCAGTACTCCCATCTATATCTGAATGCCCTGCTAAAGATCCCTTAGAAGTAAGTGCAGAAGCTTCAGGTGTTTTCACATCGACAGTATATAGGGCAAGTAATTCAGGAGGCAGAGCAGCTAAAACCTTCATTTCAGAGTGAGCTCCCCCTGAAGGACCACTAGTAGTACCAAAAACAACTATACTTTTACCTTCAAACTCTACTGTACAAAGAGCTGCATTTCTACCAGTACTTACACCGAACTTACGCTTTAAGTTACAGATTGTTTCAAATGATCTCCCCTTTGATGCAGGAGTGTGCTTAACTCTTAGAGGGCTGACGACTTCTTTAGCTTTACGGACTGGTGTTGAATCTACAGTCATACTTAATGGATTTCGATAAGAAGCTTCAACTTCTTTATCATCACCAAAGTCTAAATCAGATGCGCTAGGCAAGTAAATTGGAAATAAGTTTTCAGGATGAGACTCATCCCATATAACTCCATAGTTATCAAAAGAGAAGGTGTCTCTTTCAACAAAAAGGCGTTGATAGGCTGTTGAGATGTTTGGAAAAAGGGTTAGCATAGTATCATCACTAATCCTTTGTAACCATTTTTCAGCAGCTAAAGCGACCTTGAGGTCATCAGCTCGTTTTTTTTCTTCTTGTCTGACCCAAAAATCAGGCTTTTTGACTACTGTAACCCAGCCATCTAAAGTTCCTGACCTTCTTGCTGCCAGAGCTGCGCCTTGACCAATCATCTACAACCTTCTTCTTTTTTTTGAAAAACAAAGCTTAGATTATAGCATGAGGGCTCTTTTTAAAAAACCCTAAATCTTTTTTTTATTTAATTAAGGATTTACAGAG
>JAACFD010000205.1 GCA_009937555.1 Chlamydiales bacterium
AAATGATAAAGAAACTATTAAGAAGCATAAACGACTTATAATTAGAAATTAAAAACCTAAGAAAACACTGTCACAGATGCTCATGAGTTAGAGAAGATAGAAGCATAGAATTTATATAGCTGCTGGATCATTTCTTCTTGTTTATCAAGGCTGCTAAAACTGTGATCTGCCCCTTCTACCAGTTTAATCGACAAACAGTTTGAAGAGCTCTCATAAGCTTTTGCATGCTCTATTGGTATTACTTGGTCTTGTGTGGGGTAGATTAATAGTGCTGGCGTATCTTTTGCAAAGTGATGAAGACTACTATCTCCCCTAGCTTCAAGAAAAGCCTGCACAAAACTTTTCTTAAGTCTATGGTCGTAAAAAGGGACTAATTCTTCATCTGATTTAGCTTCGCTTAAATAATCTTGGTAAATTTCTAACCATGTCTTTCCATAAGCAACAGGAGCCACAAAAGACAAGGCTTTTATTAGGTGAGCATAATCTCTCAAAGTGAGACTCGTTATAAGTCCTCCAAATGAGGTCCCATGAAGCGCTACCTTATCTCTATCAACATAAGGCAGGGTCAAGGCAAACTCAATGATATCCTTAAGGTCTTCAGTAAAGTCTTCTAATTGCATGTGCTTAAGGTGAGAGGAGCTTTTACCAGAACCTCTAAAATCATAGGTGAGTAGAGCTATATTACTTCTAGATAAAACAGCTGCTAATTTTTCTGCAAAGTGGTTTCTACCCTCTTTACATCCACCAAATCCATGACTTGCAATAACTAAAGCTACTGATGATTGTTGCTTGGGACGTTGAATTAAATAAGCTAAGCACTTGTGCGTAAAGTCTAATATGCCTTCTTCTTTAACACTCGATGACATTAACAGCGAGACCTCCCTCTGAGGTTTCTTTATAAATGCTATGCATATCCTTTCCTGTTTGTAACATGGTTTTGATCACCTTATCCAAACTTACAATATGCTCACCATCTCCTCTTAGCGCAAGCTGTGCTGAGTTAATAGCTTTAATAGCACCCATTGAGTTTCGTTCAATACAAGGAATTTGTACCAGACCTGCGATTGGATCGCAAGTTAAACCTAGATGATGCTCCATGGCAATTTCTGCTGCATTCTCTGCTTGTCTTACAGTAGCTCCCATTACAGCTGCTAAGCCTGCTGCTGCCATAGAGCTAGCTACTCCAACTTCTCCTTGACAACCCACTTCAGCTGCGGATAAAGAGGCGCCCTCTTTATAAAGAAGACCTATAGCACCTGAGGTTAATAGAAACTCTTCCAACCAATTCTCTTCTTTATCCTCTATAAAACGATCAATATACATCATTACCGCAGGGATGACTCCTGAGGCGCCATTGGTTGGGGCAGTCACTACTCTACCACCTGCAGCATTCTCTTCATTTACTGCGATTGCAAAAGCTGAGACCCAGTCCATCGCCTCTAAAGGACTTTTTTTTCTATTAGTATTCTGACTTAAAAAATCATGTAAACCTTTAGCACGCCTTTTCACATTAAGGCCACCAGGCAATATTCCATCCGTGTTAAGCCCTCGCTGAATACTTTCTTTCATAACCTGCTGAAGTCTAGCTAAACCTTCTTTTACTTCTTTCTCTGAGCGATAATGTTTTTCATTCTCCATCATTAAATCACCAATGCTAAGCTGATGTGATTCGCAGTGCTCTAGAAGCTGTTTAGCTGTGAAAAAAGGATAAGCTACAGAAGGCTTTTGCTGATGATCAGGCTGCATTTCCATATCAATTTCAGCTTCTTTCTCCATCTCTACAGCCATTGCTTTATGATCGAGTATAAAGCCGCCGCCCACAGAATAGTAAACTTCAGAAAATACTTTTTTAGCTCCTGCACTTTTTGCAGTAAAACGCATAGCATTTGAATGCAGTGGGAGGCGCTTACTTTTTAACAAAGTGATATCGTTATCAAAATCAAAATCAATTTCTTTTTCTTGCAATAAGTTGAGACGTGAAGTTTTCTGCACTTTCTCTTCAAGGGCTAAAACTTCTTCTGTTGTTACTTGATCACTAAAGTGCCCTTCTAACCCAAGAATTAAAGCAACATCTGTTCTATGACCTTTGCCGGTATAGGCCAAGGATCCAAACAGCTCCACTTTTACATGCTCTACCCAGTCTAATTCTTCCCGCTCTTTTAGCGTTTGGACAAAGCATAGCGCTGCGCGCATTGGTCCAATTGTATGTGAAGAAGATGGGCCAAGGCCAATTGAAAATAGATCGAAGACACTGATTAGCATGTATTTCACCAATGAGAATTAAGAAAGCAAAAATTTTACTCTTTTTTTGCTTAAGTTTTCAACACATTTGCCGATAGCTATTAATAAGGGATGGAGAAGACTAAGTTAAAAACTAGTGTTTGAGCTTCAAAAAGTTGAGGCATTACCATGGATGAAAGAGTTGAAGGAACATCAAATAGGGACTCTCAGTACCCAAACAGAGAGAAATACCCTAAGAAAAAGAAGAAAAAAGATTTGTCAGATCAAGACAAAAATTCTCTTCTTGGACATGATGAATTTAAACAAAGCCAGGCTAAGGATACTTCCAGTACCATTTCATATGGGAATAATCCAAAGCTTAAAAGTACTATTTTAAAAAAGATTAATACCCCTAAAGATGACATCTCAGGGCGTTAACATATTATTTTAAAGTGGTTGAAATAAATATTTCTTTACATATTTTTTACACATATCTCCTATACTCCTAAACTAAAACGCATTTAGGAGTAAAAAAACATGTCCAGTCCCCTTTCACCAGCTACTCGAAGAAGGTCAAGTAGCCACGATGATTTAGCTTCAATGGCACTTGTCCCAACTAGAAGAAGTGGTAGTGGAGGCTCAGATAAGATTGTCATAGACTCCGATCAGTTTGATCGCCTAAGAGTAGCTGCTCAAGCTGCTATGGGTGGATTATTAGTGACAAGTATAGATGGTGTTTTAGAAAAGTTTGCTACAGATATGGACTCTGCATTACCTGGAGCTGCAGCACTAATTCGTGAGCACTTTCCTAAAGATAAGCTAGTTCGTGTTGTAACCTCAGCTGCTGATACTGCAGCTTTACCTTCATATCTAGCAGGGGTTGGGCATGCTAGAGAAGAAGCTATTGAAGCTGGCCGCTTAAGAGAAGAAGAAATTGGCCGGGTTGCTATGCGCTTAACAGTGGCTATCACCAAGATTGAAGGACAAGATGCACGCCTAGAAGATCATAGAAAAGTAGTGGCCGCAATGTTCCATAAGGTAATACAAAATGCGTTAGGCCAGGGTAGGATTTCTGAGGCACAAGTTAGACAAGATCATGAGATAGGCGTTCAAAGACGTAATGCTAGAGACATTAATACAAGAGTTTCTGCTCTAGAGGGAGAGGTTAGAGAATTAAGCAAAACTGTAAAGAAGTTTCAGGAGATGACTTTTACTGGACAGTTTATAAGACTTGGAAAAGACATAGCTACAACAGGTGTTGATTTCACAGACCGAACTTCCTATCAAGCTTTAGTTTTAGTTTGCCTTGTGAGTGTTGTGGCAAGGCAGGTACTAAAATTTACTAGAAAAGTGCCTGTATTTGGCAGCATCGCTGCAATACCTATAGCATTAATCGTTAGTCAATTAAAAGTTATAGCTCTCTTAAGTTCTGGCGCTCTTTTATATAAGGGAGTGAAATTCACTAAACTTAACGAGTTAGAAACAATTCAGAAAAACATTACTATGATTAGGTTTTACGCTAACGAACTTAGAGTAAAAGCAAGAGATATGGGCTTTACCCCAGGATCTGGTGACGATGGAGATGGAGAAGAGCAAAGGTTACGTATGATTATGGCAACTGCTTGTATTTTTACTATTGGCTTAATGATCCAGTACCGTAAAAAAATTCTTTCATTCACTAGTGGACGAAATAGGCAGCACCCTATACTAAA
>JAACFD010000021.1 GCA_009937555.1 Chlamydiales bacterium
ATCTATATTGTGGCTTATTTTGTAAAAAATAAGCAGCTGATATCTACTTTGCTTTTTGAAGACCGTTTGCGTGAAAGTGCGAAGAGTTTGTTTAAAGATTTAGCAAAGTTTAAAAAACTTATCTTATCTGGCGATAGAGAAAGTGTAGTAGCTAATTTAAGCAAAGAGCTAGACGGAGTCTCATACCACTCTGAGTGCTTTCCTCTGCAAAAAAAGAACTATATTCAAGATATTCAAAAAGAAGGATATAAAGTTTGTTTTGTAGGAGACGGAATCAATGATGCCCCTTCAATCACCGCTGCTAACCTAGGGATAAGCATGCTAAAAGCATCCGATATCTCAATACAAGTTTCTGATATATTTATAACAAGAGAAGACTTGGGTTTAATTTCTAAGAGTATTGAGTTGAGTAAGAAAGGGTCTAGAGTACTAAGACAGAATATGTTTTGGGCTTTTTTCTATAATGTTATTGGAATGTTTTTAGCAATAGCTGGGTATTTACTTCCTCTTTATGCTGCTTTTGCAATGGTGGTAAGTAGCTTAATTGTTTGTTTCAACTCTCTTAGAATTAAACGTTTTTAGTTTCCTTTTCTTACTTACTTAAGAGGGTAGTTTTACCCTTGTATGCCTCGTAAAAAACTGTTATAATATCCTTGGGGAGTGTCTAGCAGGCTTTTCTGTTTTGCACTGTATTTATATACAAGTTTTCAGCTTAGATGCTTAAGTAGGTTGTGATGAGGGATTCTATTTTTTTTGCTATTCAATATATTCTAAAAATTATACTGGTATTTTCTTTAAGTATTTCTATTAGTTTGACTTCTGTTTTATGGTCTTTGCCTAAAGGAGGAAGAGCTGTGCACAAACAGGCTAAGTTTAGCCAGTCCGCAAAAGAGCTAATTATTGAACCTGATGACAACAGTATCCTGCACTTTGATTCCTTTAATATCCAGAAAGATGAAACTGTTCGCTTCTTACAACAAAGTACTCACTCAAGAGTATTAAATAAAGTAACAGGAAATGAATCTACACACATATATGGGCAGCTTTTTTCTAATGGTAAAGTATATCTAGTCAACCCAGCTGGTATTTTCTTTGGCCAAGAAGCTATTGTAAAAGTAGGGGCTTTATATGCTGCAGCAGGAAATATTACTAATCATGACTTTATAAGTAATCGAGACTATTTCTCTAATCTTAGTAATGACCTTATCAATGAAGGGTTTATACAAGCTCAGTTAGTTCACTTACTTGGTAAAAATGTCGTTAATAAAGGTTCAATTGTTGCACCAAAAGGTGTGGTATCTCTTATTTCAGCAGACTCAGTTTTAATTGGTCAGTTAGATGGAAATCTATTTTTTGAATTTAAAAAGAATCCTGATAACTCAGCTATAGGTGAGATTATTCAAGATGGGCTTATTCAGGCTGATCAGGGAGAAGTGTTTTTAGGTGCCGCAGATATTTATGCCATCAGTTTAAAGCAACATTCTCAAACAAAAGCAAGCAAGCTTACTGTGCTTTCAGATAAAGGTGACATTCAAGTCAAAGGAAGTGTGGAAGCTGATGAGCTTAAAGTCTATACTAGAGGATCTCTATCTCACTCAGGGCAAACTAAGGTCTTTAAAAAAGCAGACTTTATCGTAAACCAGATAGACGTGAGTGGCTTACTGGATGCTTCTACTGCTGTTGTCCGTTTAGAGGGTGCAGATTACTCTAGAATGATTCTAGGAAATGTAGAAGATAAAGCGCTATCAGTAAGCACATCAAGTCTAGAAAATATTCATGTTGCCCAGCTTGAATTAGGAGGGAGTCAAACAGAGAGTTTAGTAATCTATCCTATGAGTACAGATGCTATAAGTAAAGTAGGTAAGTTAAAGCTAGCAGCTCTGGGAGAAGAAGGCAGGGTCCACTTTAAAAAAGGGGAGCATAAACTTCCTCAGCTTGAGGCTGTAGCAGAGCAAGAATTATTAGTTGAAGGTAAGCTAGAAGCAAGTTCGATTATCCTCTCACAGCTAAATAAAGACTCTCAAAATGCGTTAGTAAAAGTGGAAGCTGATATCACTTCACCTGGTGAAATAAAGCTATACAGTCCGCGATTAATAGAGCTTGAAAGTGGCGTATCACTAAAAGCAGGTAAAGATATATATATCGAAAACCTATTGCTATCTCAAAATGGAAATCTGCAAGCTAACCTTATCAAGTCAAAAGAAAACATTACCCTGTCAGGAAAGCAGGATTTAAGTGGAGAAATAAGTTTTCAAGCAGACTATGATAGTAATCAAACAGGGGACTTTATCTTGGCACTGGAGAGTCAGATTCATCACCAAAGAGGCTCATTAAATATATCTGGAGCTGATATTCAGCTAAATGGCAAAGTATGGGTAGACGAATCCTTAAGTTTAAATAGCTCTTCTAATCAAGATATCAATCTAACACTAAAAGAAACAGAAGGCTTTTCCTTGTCTCAAAGTGAGCTTAATAGAATTTATGTAAAAGAGCTCTCTCTAGGTTCTAAGGGTGCTCAAAAAATACAAGTTCAAGACATAAATGCTAAGATAGCTGATAAACTTAGTCTAAAGGCTGCTCATGTTAAAGTAAGTGGTAGCCAAGTACTTTCAAGAGATATCGATATATTAGCTTCGAGTAGTGTTGATGTAAATGTGGATAATTGGAATGTTGATGGAGGTCTTTTAATTAAAGAGTTATCAGACGATGTTAAAGTAAGGATTTCTTCTGATATTGAGGCAAAAGAGATAAAAGTAGTTGCTAATGAGATAGAACTTAGCTCTGGAGTTTTAGATGTTTCTGCAAATAATAGAGCAGGTAATATCTATTTAGGAGCTGAAAGTAAAGATGGAGAATGGGCTTCAAGAGTTACTGTAGATGATAAATCTATTTTAAAAGCAAATGCCCTTAAAAAAGGTGATGCCGGAGAAATTCTTGTCCTTGCTGAAAAACAAATGGACTTTCGCGGCTCTATTGAAGCTAAGGGAGGAGTGAAGGGAGGAGATGGAGGCTTTGCTGAAGTGTCTTCTAAAAAGCAACTTGGCTATTTTGGTAAAGCAAATCTAGAAGCGCCAAAAGGAGAGCCTGGTAAGCTTTTACTGGACCCAGAAAACGTTATTATATCGGCTAATGGTGCCCATGATAGCCTACTACCTAGTATTGGTGAAAATGATAATGGAAACCTTTATCTATCAAGCACTGCATTATTAGAAAGTTTAAAAAATTCTAATGTAGAAGTTCTTGCTGATGAAAATATTTATGTGAACGCTTCATTAATTGATATGTCAGAAAATCTTAAAGACCTCATTTTAACTGCCAATAACAGTATTTATTTAAACGAAAGGCTTGATCTTAACGCTTCTATTAGTCTGCAGGCTAAAGAAGCTGCATATATCAATAAAACTCTTAGTACAGAAAAAGAACTAAGTATTAATGTTAATGAGGGCAGTCTACAAACAGGCGTGAATAGTTCTATTACAGCTTCTGCAATACATATCCAAGCTGATCAAGTGGGAATGTCATCTAGCCCTGTTGTAATGAACGTTGAGGGTTTGAAAACACTAGAAGCATCTAAGGCTTATATTCAAAATAGCTCTTCTGAGCAAACTGAGAGCCAGCAAAATGAAAGTGCTGTTATTAGGCCTGTTGCACAAATAGCTCAACAAACGCAGCGAGAAAGCCATAGCTTCAAAAGCAAAGCTAAGAAGTATGAAGAGAAAATAGCTAAAAAAATTGAAGAAAGACGTAAAGCGAAGCTAAAAGAGCTCTATGCATCAGGAGAGAAAGTAAAAGGAGTCTCTTCTGAAAAAGTGGCAACAGCTATGAAAAAAGGAAAAAAGATTAGTCCTCTAGGAGCTGGAGATCGTTTTGCTTTATCATTTCGTTATGGGAAAAATAACGAGGCTAAGGGTAAAAAAGCGCTTAACATAGAAGCTTACCTTAAGAATTTATCCAGATAGCCTTAATAGAATACTTTGGGAAGAGGTTTTGTCTCTGGTATAGAGTCTAATAGTGTAAGTGCTATAGAGACTCGATGAGGCTCTATCATAGTTCTTTCGTAGGCAAGTTTTAGTGACCAATTACAACGCAGCTTACTTTCATACTCTACTTTTTGTTCTTTAAATGACTGGTATTTTCCCTTTGTATTAGTGATAAAACGTGTATACCAAGCAATAGAATCTACAGGTGTAATTTGGTAGTGTAGCTTGGTTATGATTGCGTCTCTAGGGTAAGATACGGGAGTGGTTAGAAGAAAATCTTCTCTTAAAAGAGCTTCTAAGTAATAAGAGCTTCGGTCAGCTTTTCTCCAGTAGGTAGGACTACGGTGCGAATACTCAAGGTTTGCCGTTAGGTTTTTAGTTAACGAAGTAAGCAAGCGATATTGGAAAAAATCAGCATAGTTTTTAGATCGGTTCCATATAGCTTTAACAAGGTGCGTTAATCTAGGCGTATGTTTAAATTCTAATTCTGTAATCCATTGGGGGATCTTATGCTCTATAGTAGGGTTGTTAGGGAAAATATGCGTATAGAAAGAGAAGTTTAAGCGCCTATTTAAAAAGTCATGATCTTTAGTATAGACAGAGTTTTTCACCCCAAGTTTGATGAAGTTTAAATATGCAAAGGTATCATCACTATCAAAAACATAGTGCTTTGACATGTCTGTTGAGGGTTTAGAAACTATAATATGCTCTAAAAATGGCGTTACAATATGAGTTTTTTGAGAGTAGTTTTTGCTGAAATCCGACTGCATGAGGTATGAAAACTTCTGTACATGTGTCCATACCGACTTTTTTTCAGGGCCGTTAGAGTAGAAAATACCCGTGAAATTAGCTCTTGGGGTAATGCTTACTGGATCTAACCAAAAAGTTTTATAGAAATCTTGCTTGAGAACAGTTCTTAAAGATTCAAAATCATCACTGTCATATGGTGAAAGGAAATGGTGAGAGGCTGTTTGTTCAGAGAATACAAAGTTTAAGTACGAGGCTTTTAAGTAAGTTGAAGAGAAAATTCCAGTGTTTAGAAGAGTGAATGGTTTAAAGTTTAACTCTATTGTAGGGAGCTCTTGCTTAACCGTTTCAAAAGAGTTAATGCGAAGCCTTGTATAGAAGTTAGTAATCCAAAAGGAGTCAAGGCGACGTACCCTTAGATCAGTTTTTTTAGGGCTATCATGTAAGAAACTATCACCCTGCTCTGAGAGAAGGTTGTGGTCACTTAAACGATCAAAATTAAGAGCTAAAGTAGTCTTACCATTATCAAATAAACGGCGGTAGCTAGAGTCTATTCTAAAGCGAACTTTCTTTTTCTGAACCGAGGTAAGGTTATCTTGGGTAACATAGTTATTTGATATAAAGCGGCTTTGTTTTTCTTTAGAGTCATATTCAGCATCTAAGCCTATGCCGCCTTTCCCTTTGAAGTTATAATCAAGTCTGAAAAAGGTATTCCAATTATCTTTTGAAAAAAAGCGATAACGGAAATTAAGCATAGTGCCTCTAGCACCACGAAAGTGAATCCTATTTTTAATAGGGATCCCTTTAATAGAGTTTACATCTACTTTAAAGTAAGGGAACCAAAAAACAGGTAACTTTAGAAAATAAACTACAACATTGTTAGCTGAGATGACAGAATTTGCTAGTATATCAAGAGATTTAGCTTGAATTTTCCATTCGCTCTTTTCGTTGGGGCAACTAGTAAGAGAGCCTTCTGATATCTTAACTTCTTTTTCTGGTGTTATGTGAATGTCTCGCCCTTCAAGGTACCAGAGGTCATATTTTAAGCTACCATTTTTCAGGTACCCATTGTCGGATAGAAAATCATATTCAAAGCTATCAGCCTTGAAGAAACGTCCTTGGTAAATCAAAAGCAATTTATTTTTAGCCACTAACTTGTGAGTACTTTTCCCCTCCACACTACGTTTTTCATAAGTGATTTCTTGAGCTTGTAGGGTAAAGTCTTTGGTTTTTATAACACCGCCTTCTTTAGTTTCCCATAAACCATCCTGGTACTGGGGAGACTTAAATTCTAAGCTTATAGGTTCTTGCTGAGTAGCAGATAGCTGTGAGATAGCAAGTAGGCAAATAGCTGGTAGAAGTAAAAACTTACAAAGAAGGCGCATTGAGGGCTATTTCTCTTAAGATTTATAGATAAATATCCCTATCTTAAAGCTTTTAAGCTAAATTTTCTAGAGGCTTTTAGAAAATTATGGGTACAGGAAAGTCTTAGCTAGAAAGTATTTATTAGGAGAAAGTTCTCTAAGGTTTACTTAAACAGTTTAGCGTAAGAATCTAATGTTAAATGAAGGTATTGGGCAATAGATTCAAAATCTAAGTTTTCTCTCGCAAATTTAGCACCAGTAGCAGCTATTTTTTTTGATAAGCTCTCATTAGCCTTAAGTTTAGTAATGGTTGCATCTAAATCTGAGAGATCTTTCTTTACTTGCACGTAGTGGACATTGGGGTAGATTGCTCTATAAAACCACTGAACATGGGGGCTTTCTTGTTTCAGAACTAAGCTATTAGAGAGCAGGCGCCAGTGTAGGCCTGGGTAGGTGCATGTGACGCCATCAAGAACTAGCTGGTACTTATAGCTGAGCTGTTGAGCCTTATCAATAAATTTGTCTTCAGCCATGCCTAAGCCTTGCAAGTGTCTAATCAATTCTTCGCTAGCTGCACTTGTAGCTTTGGCATTTATGGAATCAGGGTTTAGCTTTGATAGTAGCAGTAGCTTCCCTCTAGGAAACTTTGAGAAGTTAGTGATTGAATAGTCTTGACCAACATTATCAGACAATCTTCCTCGCCAGAAAAGCTGTGGACTTAGTTTTTTCCAGGTATATTTTTTACTGTAGTGCTGAACCTGGTAAAAGTCTTTTTTCCAGTTATAGCTTTTATACCCAGGTTTATTTAAACGCCTTAAGCTATGAGTGTCTGGAATTAAAATGAATCTTTTATTATTCACTGGCTTAGTAAAACTAAAAATAGGTACAGGTGGTGTGATGACTTCTTGTTCTGTGTACCCATCTTCTAGAAGTAATATAAAACTTAAGTTAGGAAGGGATTGTACTTTTAGTAGTTCAGGCAGATATGAAAGCATTGTGCTATAGCGAAGCTTTTGGGAGGCATTAAGTGTTTTTCCTTCAGGTAGCTTTGCTTCAAGTTTTCCATTCTTGATGCTGAAAAGAGCAAATGGAGCTTCATGCTTTTGGTTTAACTGCTTAAAAGCTTTCTCAATTTTACTTTGACTAAGGTGTTTACTTTTCCAAGGGGCTAGTTCGTGTTTTACCCCGCTTTTCATCCATGTAGCAGGGTGCTGAAATAAAAAGCGGTATGAGCGTTCTGAGTCTTTACGAAAACCGAGGTGGTAGAAAGTATCTCTTTCATCTTTAGGTAGTTTTTTTATTTTCTTATAAGTATGCCTTAGATAGCTTGGTTCTTTATCTCTAGAACGTTTCTCATTTAGTAGTTTTAAAGCTGTTGTTTGGACATCTAAGTCATGTAGCTGAGGTGTGGCCTGTTTTTCTTCATCCCTGGAAAAATCAAGGGGTATTACAGCTTCAGCATGTGAAAGTTGAACTGTTTCCATATTTTACTTCCTTATTTTATATTCAGGGATGAATGCTTTTTTAGGTTTCTTTTTCTTACTAGCGACAAGCTATCCGAAGTTATTTTTTTTATTCAAGTATTTTCCAGAGCTTAGACTCTCTCCCAGTGCTTTAGAAATTGATCATCTGGAACATTGATAAAAAAGTCACTTTTTGTAAACCAAGTCAATGGAGCAAGCACTTGACCCTTAGGTTTTGATGAGCCATTTGCGCTTAAGTAGGCTCCCCACCAACTGTAAGAGCTATTGGCAATCACATGATTTTTGCAGCGAGTCATTAAATAAAGGCTTTCAAACTGTCCCTCATCTATCCAGGTAATATGAGAGAATTTTTTTAGTGATTTTAGTTTTTTAGCTTCTTCTAAATCGTCTGAAAAAACCATTAGGTGGGCGTCTTTGGGAAATCTTTCAAGAGCTTTTTTATAATAGTTTTTATCGTTAAGTATCTTAAAGCCATACTTTGAGTAGTCTCCTCTCCTGACATGGACAGCAACGGTATTGCCAGATAAAGCCGACGCATATTTACTCTCCATGCGCTTTCTTATTTCTGAGTTAAAACTGATTAAAGAAAGCAGTAAAGGGCGTATTTTATGGAAGTATTTCCAAGATTGAAAATAACCTTTAATACTTATATTACCTTTGGAAGAAGGAAGGGGGGTGTAGGCATACCGTTTTTCTTTATAGACAAGATCGCTTTTGGGGCGCTTTTTTACAGAAGTAAAATAGCGCGAGTCTTTTTTTAAGATCTCAAAAGCATTGTAATGAGAGGGGTTGTCTGTGAATTTTCTAGGTATGAATATTTTCTTGTTATGCTCTTTTGCATAGCAAATAGCAGTAGCTAGTTCATAGAGCTGGTTTCCCAAACGGCCTGGCGTAAATACTAAGGTTAAAAAACGGCCATTTGAAAGCATTGAATTAGACGGTTTTACAGAGCGTCCGTTGAGTAGTCCCAACTGTGTTATCTCATCTTGGGAAGGGATAGTTGCTAAAGAGGCTAATTCTTTGTCTTCAATTTTCATTAGATATTCAGCTTAAGGCTAGGTTAGTAAGCTTCATTCTAAAGGAAGTATATAATTAACAACAAGCAAGTAAAAGGGATAGCTTTTTACTTTTTATATACGTTTTATTTGCGTATATAGGAAGTAAATATACTTATACAAAGGAACAAATATGGTAAGAGAAGCTTCTGGAGCAGATGGATCTATTAGCCCTCAGTCTCCCTTATCCAATGCTACAGTTAGCTCTGGCCAGCTAACACCTACTGAGAAAACTACGGCTAGTTTGTTTGCTGCTTCTCGCGGGAAAACTCCCGCTACGGCTTTGCTTAATTTTTCAACAGGTGAAGTTCTATCAGCTTCTTCTCTGGATCAAAGGCAAGTTACTTGTTCTCTGATTTTTAATAAGCTATTTACTTCTAGAAGAGAAGTAAGAGGAAGGTTGGAAGCTATTTGCAAAGGGTTTAGCACTGCAGTGGAGAAAAAACTAGCTGAAGGGGTAAATGTAAACTATACAGAAATTGAAAAGGCGAGAGAAGCGCTTTCATTATTTGAAAACATTGAACAAGCTTTAGTAGGGCTTGAAAGGTTTCCTTTAGATAATATTGGAGCAAAAAAAGCCTATAATTTTGATGGGGACTTTTTCTCGGAGCTTCAAGCAGGTTTGGAGAATTTCTTTACGCTTTCTGGTAACTTAAAAACCGATATAGGTGAAGCTAGTGAAGAAGCTTATCAAGAACAAACTTCAAAAATAGAGCAGCTTGGTGTCAGTTCAAGTAGCCGTAGTGCAAGTTTAAAGATTATGCAGTTTATAAGAGATATTTTAGCTGAAGAGAGTGGGAGAGATAGTTAAAGGTACTCGAAGCTATTGATCCCCAAAGCATAATAAGTTATAATGCTTTTTCTTTACTTAACTGACGTAATAGTAAAGAGTTTTTTTGATTTTTCAAGGTCTATAGTATGTTCGGAGCTAGCCAGATTCTATTCGTCATTCTCCCTTTGTTAAGCTCAAGCTTACATGTTTTTTTGGGAGAAGACTCTAAAAAAGAAAGCCAAATTGCGAAGAGGTTTTTACAGCACTTCTTATTTATAGGAGTAGGGGTTCAAGGTCTAGCAACAGCTTATATGCAAACTTTTGAACCTGAAAGTATCAGTAAGTTTTTAGACTGGCAGTCAAGTGGCTTACTTTTAGAAGTGGCGAAAGCAAACTTTGCATTTGGACTATTAGGTATTTTAACTATATGGTTTAGAGGTAATTTCTGGGTTGCAACAGGGCTTGGCTATTCGATTTTTCTATTAACAAAATTTATTAGCCATGTTTCAGATCAAGGTTCATTCCTAGCTTTGCAGCCTGCTTTTTATTCTGATTTTTGTATCCCATTTTTCATTTTGACACTTCTTGGTTCTTCAGCCTTATTCTCCTTCAGGGAAAAGCATTCTCCTGGTGAAGAAAGCTCTTCTGGAGATGAGAGTGAAGGATCTGATTCATAATCTAAATAGGCCCTTCTTTGCTAAAAACAGGGCAGTACAAACCTAGAGGTTTAGATTCCCAGTAGCAATTAGGTTTATCTTCTAGTTTTGTAAAAGTATACTCAGCTAGTAAGCAGCGAACATATTTAGGTGGCTCTTTAGAAAAAGGGTTTTTGTGCAACAGAGAATTCAGAGCTTCGGATCCATTTAGAATTTTAAATAACATTTTTGTAAGCCATGGATTTTCTTGATAGTTTCCAAGAGCTGCAAACCACATTTGCCAATCTAGCCTTGGATGAAAAGGAGTTATTTGTTTTAAATTATCAGACTCTAATGAGGGCTTATATTTAAACTCTAGTGTCTGCCACTTTTTATTATCATAAGATCCCTGAACAATAATCTCTCGTCGCTTAGTGGTCATCACTGCAAACAGACCATAAGCATTTAAAAGCTTTAGCTGCTTGAAAAAGGAAATGATTTTTTGGTAGCTATCTGGAAGCGTAATGAAGTGCTGTAACACAACTCCGATATGTAGGCATGAGAAAAACAAAACCCAACAGAAAAAAAGTAGAGCTTCAGCTCCTAGAGCTGGTGCTTGTGGATGAATAGCGACCTGTGTGATTGAGGGAATGCATAAAACAATACTCTGTACATTAAAAAATGAAAAGTTACCACTTAGGAAAATTAGCACTTGTAAAAGTATAAGAAGTGCGATTGCATAATTACTAATAGAGGGAATGAAAATTAAAAAAGGAACTATAATTTCTATTACAAACATGATAGCACAGCAGAATTTATGAAAGCTTTGAGGCATATTGTATAGGTAGTAAGCTAGTTTATTAGGTAGGGGCTGCGTATAGTAGTGAAAGTTTAAAGCCTTAAGCTTTCTCCAGTTTTCATCTTTGCTTTTGATTTTTACTATTCCCGACAGAAACATTAGCTTAAATAGTATAAGCGACCAAAGGAACTGATAAGTGCTTAGAAGTGCTTCAGGGCATAGATTATAAAAAATAGCAAAAAATAACATTTCAGTTAGAAGAGTATCCCATTGAAACGACAAAAAATCAAAATCGAGATTAGTAAACGATAGGAAAATTACGAGTAAGAGAAATAGACAGAGAGGAGCAAGGAAGTTAAAAATTAGAAGAGATAAGCTTAGAACACTTCCTAACAGCAAAAGCTTTTTTGAAAAGTTATCACTATAGTAAATAAAAAAAATACTAAAAGCTGTGTAGGCTACTTTTAAATAGTAGTCGCTTTTACTTTTGCTTTTCTTTTTAAAATAAAGCTTTAGATTATTCAAGTTTTGCTCAATAGAGCTGAGGCCATCTTTGCTAAAAAGACCATCAAACTGATAATAAAGAGAAGCAAAGGCAAAAAAACAAACAAAACCAAATAGTCTATTAAAGATCTCCTGGATAAAAACAGCTTCTAAAAACATGATGATTACTCTTTTATTATCAGACCACAACTGTCTAGTTTGTGCTAACAACTAAAAGTAAATAAAGACTATCTTTTATCGCAAGCAATGAAAGAAAATTACCTATGAAATTAAGCTTGAGATGATTTCTGTATTAAATCGCATTGCTTGAACACTTATTGCCTGCTTAGCATCTACTAGCATCTGATTAACAGTAAAATCTGAAACAGTTTCAGCTATATCAATATCTTCTACAGCACTTTGAGCTTCTTTAAGACCAAAGCCTTGTTTTGAGTGTACTTCAAGTAGCTGATTCAAACTTCTCATATTAGAGCCTACAATTACTCTCATCCCTTGTAGGCTGGTGTGTAGGTTTTCAAGAGAGTTCAACGCTGTTTGAGCATTAGATATTGTGGTAGTTGTAACACCACTTACATCAAAGCTATCAAATGAAGTAGCTTCTAGTGTATAGATACTGTCAGAGTTTTCTGGTAGTACTTCTCCTCCTGCATACAATGCTCTAATCCCATCAATATCATCTTGAAGCAGGTACGCTGAGCCAAGTCCGCTATAACGGTTTTGTATAATAGGCTCCATAATACCTGGATTTGATGTATGTCCTAGACCAAGAGCGTGTCCAATTTCATGAACACTTGTTTCAAGAAATAAGCTGACATCCCATGTCTGCCCAGTATCATAATGCGTATCTCCAGCAAGACCTGAGTTTGCTGTAGGGTAGTAAGCATGAGCTAAGACACCTGCTCCGTCACCATCTATATAGTGAGCTCCAAACCTCATAACTGGGTGACCAGTTGGGTCATAATTACTTGCATCACTTGGAGCAGGGCCGCTATCTGCTACTTCTGTGAAAGTTATATTTCCGTCAGCAGCATTAGCCCATAAAGCTAGTGCTTCTACAATAGCAGCCTTTGAATCTGCTGTGCTGATACCAGTCAAAGGATCACCTTCCAGAGATGAATGAAAACTATAAGTGATACTTACATTAGGATCTACATAAGGTGCGCCAGCTTCTATCCATCCCTCTCCTGTACCTAAGGTATAACTTACAGGTTGTTGGACAACAGTTTCTACATATTCTAAATTAAGTTCTCCAGCAGGGTCCCAGTAGACACCATGGGCGTGGTCATGATCATGATCGTCTTCTTCGTGGTAAATTACTTCAAGTTGTGTATAAGTGATTAGGCTTGTATCTGGCGTGTAATTGATATTATCTGACGAGAAAAGCTCTTTGCCATTGTACTTTTTATCTTGTAAAACTTCGATTTCAGCTTCAATTTTTTGCACTTCTTGGTCAATAACTGCGCGATCCTCATCACTTTTAAGAGGATCTGTAGCTGCTACAGCAAGTTTATGCATTCGCTGAAGAGCATCCTCAGCCAATTTTAAAGCGTCGTCTTGAGTTTGGGTATAGCCAACTGCATTTTTTATGGTCGTCTGAATGCTCTTACTACGCATCACTTGGGTTCTAAGCCGTTGGGCGTAGTTGATAGAGCCAGCTCCTTGCTCAGCACTTGGGTACTTTTTACCAGAGCTCAGGCGTTGCATTGATTTATTCAGCTTCTTTAAGCTGCTGTTCCCTCCCAAACCAAGCGAAAATAGATTATTTGTAGGGTAGATACTTCCCATAGCTCAATTCCTTTTTCGCTAAAGTTTCTAAGCTATATATCGGAAGGAAATAGAATAAGGTAAGAGAGCTTTTGAAGCTTTCTTACCTATGCCACTCATAATTAATAGAGTACTTTTTTACTTTTGTTTTAATAGGGGCTATCTTCCACCAAGAGAGATATGGTATGAATAGGCATATCCTTGTAACTTAACTCTTAGTGAATCTCTTAGGGAGTCATACAAAGCTTCATCAGCAGCTGAAGTTGCTGAAGTTCTTTTAACTTTCTCCAGTCTAGAGAGTTCTAGAAAGTCAGAAAGAATATGGGCTATTTCTCTTCTATCCCAAGTTTTAGCTGAGGTAATCCGAGAAGCTTCATCGGTTTTAAGACGCGCGCGAGCCACAGCACTTGTTACGCTTACTTCATCATCAGTTTTTAAACTTGCCAAATAGGCTTCTTGAGCTTCTCGAGTAGTAATACTTAATAAAATTTTGAGCTCCATTTCTTCGAGTTCTAAGCCCATAGCTCCTACTTCATCCGCGGAAATAACTGGCCTTTCTTCTACAGCAGAAGTGGTAACGGCGGCTTTCTTTCCCCCTTTTTTATGTTTGCTTTTTGACTTGCTTGGAGCTTCAGAGGTAACTTCTTCATCTTCTAATTTAGAATGTGATTCTTGATAGATATGAATATACTCATCTTGTTTCTCACGGCTATCAAGTATCATAACAGCACAAGCAGCTTCTTCAGAGAGCCCCAGGGCTAGCACTTCTTCTTTAGTGAGCAGCGGAGCTGCCTCTATTAAGGCAAACTCATCGTCTCTAGATGTCGACCTAGATCTATCTAAGCCTAGCAAGTCCCTCATTGGAGTAACGTCTATAGGGTCTAATGGAGCAGCCATGGGGACTAAGAGGGCTTCTCTTTGAAAAAAGTCTGACGAAGAGGTATCACTGCCACCACCACCTCCACTTCCACGTAGAGTTGGCTTAGATTTTGTTTCATAAAATCGAAGAGAAGCTTTTAGGGTGTTAGATATAGCTCCCACTATGAGGGCTTCAGCCTCAGCTTCAGAAGAAGTTTTGTATAACCTTAAAGTCTTATATAAAGCTAACATGGCTTTTTCAAAAACATGTCTTAGATTTACGTAAGGGTTGTATTCCTCTTCATTAAAATTAGCACTATGTGTAGGGATGAGATTTAAGCAAGGTAGGATGTGTTTCCAATCATCATTTGAGGCGCCGTATATACTTCTTGCTGTGCCTTGTGCAAATCCTGATACATAAAAAACTACTCCATCT
This sequence comes from Chlamydiales bacterium, assembly GCA_009937555.1. Lineage (GTDB taxonomy): Bacteria > Chlamydiota > Chlamydiia > Chlamydiales > JAACFD01 > JAACFD01. The sequence goes on from JAACFD010000021.1 coordinate 14,399, forward strand.
GCTTCAGTAACCCCAATTTTAGTACCTGTGGGATAATAAGCTAGAAGAGCTGTTTGAAATAAGGTTGTAATGGGGTCTAAGCGTTTTTTAGAAGAAGTAGAGGGGAGTAACCACCCTACAACACTGCTTAATTTACTAGCATGACTTAAAATACGTGCTGCTGTAGAAGACATTTTGAAACCTCCTTGTTTTTTTAAAAAAGTTCTACACTGCTTCGGATTCTATTTAAAGAAGGAAATAAGTTAAATAGAATAGATAAAAATTTTTGTCTTATAAAGATCATTACAAGAGTAGACCTTTGTTGCCTGAAGCGTAGGAAAGGCAAATGTGTGACTAATAACAATTGAATTAGAGGGCATTTCTTCTAGAACTTTGCTTTCAAGTTTCTGCATAGCTCCAGGGAAAAGGTAAAGAATTAAAACATCGCAGTTACGCAATGAAGTTTTATAGAAATTTTCTCGATAAATATTTACGTTATCAAAAGAAAAAAAATGTTTTATGAGCTTTGAAAAACAAAAGG
>JAACFD010000206.1 GCA_009937555.1 Chlamydiales bacterium
GCTAGCTTAACAGTCGAAGGCAGAGCTGTTTTTTCAAAAGCTGATGTTAAAGGAGCATTTAGAGAGCTTGCAAGGTTAGACTCTGTAGATAACACACGAGATAAAGTAAAAAGCACTGTTTACCTATACCAAGCAGGTAGTAAGCAGGCGATAGAGATTTTAAAAAGAAGCGACGGAGCTGATAAGGAAGTTGAAGTTCTTATAAGCGGAGATGTTGAAGATAAGTACATCAATATCATTGTTCACCAGTTAAATAAAAATGGCTACTCTTTAACTCTTTTGAGAAAGCAAGCTAATGTTCAATCTAGAGCAAGTAATATCCTTAAGTCAAGAGCACATATGTTAGCTACTACTTATGCTGATGAAGGGTCTATTGAACTTGAGTTAGAAAATATTGATGAGTTGAAAAGCATTCCTGCTTTTGTACAAGGTAAGCTATTTAAAAATGAATTATGTATTCGTTCAAAGGACTTAGGGACGGCACGAGTAGTTCTTAAACGTCAGGCAAGCAGATCTAAAGATATTGAAGTTCATGTCCTTGGAGGTTCTTTAGATAAAGATGTATTTGCAAATTTTATGAAGAATGTGGAGGCAAGACCTTTAAGCTTAAAAGTAAAAATGGTCTACTGTGACACTTCTAAAGGACCTAAGAAACTTACGAAGGCTGAAGAGTTATTTGAGTCAGCAGCTTCTGATGGAGGTTCTATCAAGCTTACAGATGCTGATGAAAGGGCTATTACAGAGCTTGCTAGAGATGGCTATATAAGAGCAAATTCTATAGAAGAAAAAGCCTTAAAGATGCTAGCAGCTAGTAATAAAGCTGTTTTTGATGGAGCTAAAGCCACAGATAATAAAAGGCTTTTTGAGGCACTACTTTTTCCTTATTGCCTAGAAGCTTTATTGAAGGTGTTTCCGGATAATCAAGCAAGCTTTTTAAGAAAAGAAATGCAAGGTTCCTTAGATCTTTCTGTCGCTTCTATCCTGGCATTAGGTGATGGGGAAGATAACTTTAACCCTAATTATCTAAACTTAAAAGCTCTTTTTTCCAGCCCTTTTGGTGGGGAAATAGACTTTTCATTTGCTGGTATATGTAGAGATTTTGGTATTAATCCAAGTAAAATTGAAAGATTCACTGAAAGAAGGGATTTAGAAGTCGCAAGTTATCGCTTAGTAGATGCTAATGGTGACCCAGTAGAGCTTGAGAGCTGCCAAGATATCAACAGAGTATTAGATTTTCGTATCATGGGGCAGACTGGTAAAGCCTTTTTTAACTCAGCAAACTCTCCTCAAGATCTTGTGGAAATGACAACAGCTAGTGTTGTAAGGGGAGCTACAGCTCGCTTTAACCCTCAGGAATCAGCAGAGCATAAAAAGAGGTTACAAAAAGCTTCTGCTCTTAAACTCTTTTTAAATGCCTTTGTTGGAGGTGCTAGAGGTCCTGATTGTAGTGGTACTTTCCACATTAACTTCAATAATAACATTGTTTCCTCTCAAAATTACCGTGATGGTGTTAAAGGTTTAGCAAGTTATTTACTCGATGATTCTAGTGCAGAAAGCTCGAAAGGTTATAAGTTTACTGCAGGGGGCTTATTTAGAGGCTCTTCAGTAAGTATTGATGAGGTAAAAGCTCTGCAGTTAATTACAAAAGCTTTGGGTGTAGATATCCTGGCAGATCCAAATCCAGACTCAAGAACAGCTGAAAATCAAACAAAGATACAAACAGCTATTGATCGTCTACTACGTGGTGAAAGAGCTGTAGAGGGTAGGTCTTCACTTGTGCTTGAAAAGCTACTAGATGATTTAGCCAGTATCTTAGATGAAAAGTATTTCCCAAATTTTCAAGTAGCCTCAACGCCTTCAATGGCAGCTAGAGCAAATGATCCTGTTATTTACCATTATGTAAAAAAAGCAGAAAATAGTGTGCCTACAGTTATTGAAGCAGGTATGCGTAGAGCTGCAGTAGATCTTATGAATGAGTATCCATTTCTTGTTCGTCCTGATGATATGGAAGCTTTATATTCAGATGTTGTAGATCCAGCTCTTTTGTATAAAGTTCCTGGTTTGCCTCTAGATAAAACAGGAATGGGTAATGATTTAAACAGAAGAATGATGGCAGAGGCAACTAAGAACTTATTAAGCTTTAATCTTCTTGAAAAAAGTGCTTTAGTTAAGCAAAAGACATCTACTGATGGGATTGAAAAGTGGACTCTTAAACTAGACGGCGGTCTTGAAGTCAGTTGTTATACAAATGGTAAAGACTTTTCTACCTCGCACGATCTTTCAGATACAGATCTAGGTCTAGGAGAGAAAAATATAGCTATTTTCAAAGCAAAAGAAGCTTTTGATGCTCTCAGAGGTAATGAAAAGTATATGCTTAAAGAGCAGCTTTTATTCTCTTTAACTCTAATCAATGAGAATCACTCTTTAGATCATGAATTTAAGGATGTCAATCTTGCTGGTTTCAACTACCTTTCAGATCGCAGAAAAGGTTTTATTGCTGAGTATAGAACTCTTAGGGGAGCTTCTAAATCAAGAGTAGATAGTGCTAAGCTTGCTATAGGTCAAGCCAGAAGATTAGTTGATAAGCACCCTTTACTAGATACAGAAGCTATTAGTGGAAAGCTCTTTACTAATGTCTATGGAGCTCAAAGAAACCAAGCTTACGCCGGTCCTATGGAAGACTGTTATGAAGCAGATGGCAGAACCACTCTAAAAGATTTTGATGGCAATGTAAGAAGAGTGCCTACAGCTTTAAAAGATTATATGCAAAGGCGTTTAGCAGGTCCTGTAGCAGTGCCTGTAGCTCCTGCAGCTCCTGTGATTAGAACAGTGAGAGAGGACGTGAAGCTTAGGTACTTTAAGGGTAAGCTAAGAGAACAGCTAGATGCTGTTAGAGCATCGGGTGGACGAGGTGTAAAAATCTTTGCAGATAAACATAGAGTAGCGGTGGACACTGATAGAGCCATAAGAGGTCAAGGAGCTAGAGGTGTAGGACTAGATGCTATTGATCATCATGATAGAAACTCAGACTCTTGTTTTTACTGCACGATAGCTCATGCTATTTTAGGAGTACAAAGAGGCGCTAAAGAGCATACAACACCTTTAGGCCCTTATACAGATAGAGTCATCAGGGAGCTTAGAGATGCAGTGGCTAGCTATATTGAAGATAATAGGCAGATGTTTTTAGGTATGGTATCAGAAAATCCTGCAGATAGAGCATGGGTAAGTGTGGGACATCCAAATGGACTGACTATTCAAAGGCGTAAGGAAATTGCTCTTGATGCTCATATAGCTGCTACCAGACATAATAAATGGGCATCAGAGGTAGAGATTCAAATTATGTCCAAGCTGCTAGGTCGACAGATTCACCAGTATGATACCTATAATCAAGCTAAGCCCTTAATCCATAATGGTATTGCAGGTGTGCAGAATGATTTATTTGACGGAGAGCCTGTTAGAATAACTTTTGGTAGCGCGCACTTTAACTGGCTTGCTCCAAAAGAGTATAAAGACCATGTCTATGGTGCAGCTAGGAGATATGAAACTCGCTGGAGAGCTGGAGGTGGAGCTGTCAATGATGGCGGGTATACTGGAGATCCTGCCTAGTAAGCTTCAGAGTGAGCTAAACTTTTTCTAGACGCCCTTGTTGTTTAACAAAGGGCGTTTTTAAGTCCTTCATCCTGTTTTTTTGCATTGGCTTTGCGATAGCTATCTATTCTCCTAAGAATAGATTGTTTTATATTCTCAGTTGCATTTTGTGGGATGCCTGCCCTAAGAAAAATAGCTTCTTTTTGAAAAGAAGGCGTTTTATTGTTACTGCTTGATTCTAGCATAAGCTTTAAATCTTCTTGGCTTTCTATATTTGTAGAAACTTCAGATTCTAGCATTAAATCTTTATTAGCAGATTGAAATAAAAAAGC